>NZ_JAAHIG010000760.1:0-1110 GCF_010692305.1 Moorena sp. SIO4G3
GGAATTAGAGAATATCAAGGCTCAAGTTCCTTCATCGATTCTACTCAATGAATCCTTTACTGAATCCAACTTCAATACAGAAGTTAATACCTCTGGTTACGAAATCGTTCATCTCGCCACTCATGGTGAATTTAGTTCAGTAGCTGAAAAAACCTTTCTGCTGACCTGGGATGACGTGATCAATCTCAATGAGTTAAATAATATCATCTCAGCCGATCAAAAGCAAAAAAATCCCATTGAATTACTCGTCCTCAGTGCTTGTCAGACAGCCGCAGGAGACACCCGAGCGGCGTTGGGATTGGCTGGAGTAGCAGTGCGATCTGGTGCACGCAGTACCCTTGCTAGTCTCTGGTCTGTGGACGATGTAGCCACTACAGAGTTAATGACTCGGTTCTATCAGAGGTTAGCTAAGGGCAAGGTTACCAAGGCTGAAGCTCTGCGTGAAGCTCAACAGGAGTTGTTGCAGAGGCAGGAATTTAATCACCCCTATTACTGGTCGGCTTTTATTTTGCTGGGAAATTGGTTGTGAGAAGGAGGGAGTAGGGAGTAGGGAGTAGGGAGTAGGGAGTAGGGAGTAGGGAATAGGGAACAGGGTGGAAAGTGTGGGGAGGGTGGGGAGATGGGGAGATGGGGAGATGGAGAGATGGGGAGATGGGAAGAGGGAGTAGTTGTATTTGGTGCGTTCGCGTAGCGTGGCCTACGGCCAATCGCTTTTTTGTGCTGCTGACCAATGTAGTGTGTCAGTGCAATAGTTTTTATTACCCCTTTTTCCACCTTTAACATTCTTACAACTTTTACAACATTTATAACCCTTTACACGCAGATTGTGTTAATGTCTTGATGCAGTTTGGTTCTTTTGATTCGTCACGAAATGATCACTTTGCCCACCCTACTCTACTACCCTACTAAACCTAATAAAACTTAACAGAATCAAAGGCTATTTTATGAAATATTTCAATAAATCGATCGCTCTATTGATTAACATGAAACCTTGGATTTACGGACTTGTGCAAACAAGTAGCGTTGTATTGTGTTCTCTACTGGCTGCAACTACGGCATTAGGACAAATCACTCCAGATAATACCCTCGGTAATGAAAGTTCTTTGGTAA
>NZ_JAAHIG010000761.1:0-1098 GCF_010692305.1 Moorena sp. SIO4G3
TGCCAGCTAATCCACTCGTGCAACTCAAGATTACCGCCAAAACCATTGGCAGCCTGTTGCGGGGCCATGCTTTAGCTCCTTAGTAAAGGGTTTAGACATCTGATTTCTTATTTCCAGTTTTTGTCTAAAATTAATTTCGGCAGACTCCGTCTCGGAGTCTGCTCCAGATGAACTGGAGCTGCAACCTTACCAGTCTGCTTCCGTGCAGCATGTGGCCACCGGAATGGGTTATTGAATGTTTCAGATTAGGCTGTGCCAGAGATCTGCTCTGGTTACAGCCTAATTTATTCAGCATCCGATTGATACCACTCTTGTGTGTGAGAATTATCCCCTAGTCAGTTTCACAGAGTAACGTACTGACGTAATGATCAGGATTCCAAAACAAAATCAGGTTGCTATGGTGAGTAATGGAATATCCAAAACCCTAAATATCGTTGAGCAGCCTTAACTCTGAATCCCATCTCATTGGCTGCTCTTTTTTGTATTGATGAGGAATCATTGGTTCCCCACCTAAAAACTTGATTGGTTGGCCCAATGTTTATAGATTCATCAAGACCATACCTTGAATTCCCTTACGCTCCTTAGCAAAGTTTGCCTTATTGAGCAGCTGGATGTCTTGGGCATTGGCAAAAATAGAGACCGAGCAGTGGGGGGAACTTTGTCTAATTTCTCGCTTTAATCGTTCAATCAGCAAGGTCTTGGCCCCGTCTACATTGGGAAATGTTGGATCCACAACCAAATCCCAAATTGTGATGTTAAATATGCCGTCTCCTGAAGCTCGAATAAACCCAACCATGGCATGGGTTTTGAGTAATCTCGCGGTTACCCATAATAACGAGTGTCGAATCGCCACATTGAGTTTGCTTACGTCCCTTGCAGGTAAGCCTGCTTTGGTGAACAGCTGATTCAATTCTGCTGGAATCCCTGGTTCGTTGGTTCGTGTATAAACTCTTGGAGCTTTGGCTTGAGATAGGGAATTAGGTTGAGAATGCATAATATAGCGATCGCACCCCCCACAACAACTGCAGGGATTCAAATAAAACAACTAAAAGAAGTAGAGCTTTGGCTAGTGAGTCTATATTAATATAACTTAACACT
>NZ_JAAHIG010000762.1:0-1095 GCF_010692305.1 Moorena sp. SIO4G3
TCCCCATGAAAGGAGACACTCTACATTATGACTTATTATCACCGCCTACACCCCTGGGCTATCGTTCGCCTGTTACCAAAAATGCAGCGAGTTGTTGTTGGTCGCTTTCGCAATCGTTCTGATGCGGAAGGGCATTTAAAAGCTCTGAAACGATTAATGCCTGATGCTGAATTCATCATTGTTTTTGATGTAGGCGATCTTCCTAGGGAAGAAATGTAGAATTAAGAATGTAGAATGTAGAATTAAGAATGGATAATTAAGAATTAAGAATTAAGAATGTAGAATGTAGAATTAAGAATTGAGAATTGAGAATTGAGAATTAAGAATTGAGAATTAAGAGGTTGTCTGAGAAGTTTCATTGGCTACATCTAAGCCCCCGTTGGTCCCCCAATTTTGGGGGCTTTTACCAGCAAATTGATTCTTGTTCCCCCCAGAATTGGGGGGCGAGGGGGGCAAAATTCAGTATCAAAAAACTTTTCATATCTCCTCCTCTAAGAACGCAGAAGGCAGAAGGAAGAAGACATAATTTCCAATTCACCATTCTTAATTCTCAATTCTCCATTCTACTTGGTGGTGCGTTACGGGGCGGGCTATTCCAATACTGGCCCTCGAAGTTAAAAATGAGGGCAAGCCCGCCCCTAACGCACCCTACATTCTCCATTCTTCCTTCTTAATTCTCAATTCTTCATTCTTAATTCTCAATTCTCCATTCTACTTGGTGGTGCGTTACGGGGCGGGCTATTCCAATACTGGCCCTCGAAGTTAAAAATGAGGGCAAGCCCGCCCCTAACGCACCCTACATTCTTAATTCTTAATTCTTAATTCTCAATTCTCAAAGGAAAGCACTATGCTATTACAAGACAAAAAACGCTATTACACAGCAGACGAATATTTAGAACTAGAAGAAGCTGCTGATTATAAAAGTGAATACCGGGATGGAGAAATTGTACCGATGGCTGGAGGCACTACAAATCCTAATAAAATAGCTCTCAATTTTGCAGCTCACTTGAAGTTTGCCTTAAAAGGACAAGCCTACGATATTTATATCGGTGATGTGCGATTGTGGATACCTGATTATCGCCACTATACCTATCA
>NZ_JAAHIG010000763.1:0-1080 GCF_010692305.1 Moorena sp. SIO4G3
TCTGCGCCATTGGCTGTCGCCCCTGCAGATGATGATAGCCAGCATCTGCATCAGGCGGTTGAAGCATTGCTTGCAGCAGCCCCCGATTTGTTTCAAACCCATGAGGTTGACTTTCGTCATAGCGAACATCGTCAAACTCTTGAATTTCAAGGGTGTTTGCTGACCGTGGTCTATGATTTATTGCTGTTCCGTTCCGATCATGCCTATATCTTGGACTGGAAAACCTATCCCTTGCCCCCAGACACAACCAGTCTGACTCATAATTGGCAAACCCGGCTTTACCCATTTGTGTTAGCCGAAACTAGCCCCTACTTGCCCGAACAAATTTCCATGATTTATTGGTTTGTCCGATCGAAACCCGGCCACCCCCCCCAACCCCAATCTTGGCAATTCGATTACACCGCCGCCCACCATGAATTAATTCGGCAAGATCTAACTCGGGTATTGGCCTCACTCACCCATCACTTAGAAGGCGATCGCCCCAACCCCTCATTTCCCCAGGTCGATGAAGCCTTGGGATATTGCCCTCAATGTCAGTTTGCCTTGCGCTGCCACAGGAGCCCCTCTGGCCAAGCCAGTCAACCCCCGAACGGACTCAAGGTTGACGAAATTGAAGAAGTCATTCTGTGAACCGTGGCGATCGCCCCCAGCCTTTTCCGCTAAGGGAGTTATGGTGTTCTAGCGTTATGGCACTCAACGTCTCGTCCATCATGATTGATCGCCCATGATTGATCGCCATTTATCGTCAATACTTATCGCCAAGGGCGTTTCACTTGGCAACTTGAAAGGCATAACCTGAGCAGTGCAGAGCACTCGTCTCCATCTGCCTCACACCATTTTTGTGGACTTGCATGAAATTTATGCAGATACTTACTGTTTTGCCTGAGTTCGAGATTTTCTTGCAGCCATAAACGAAGTTCGTATCAGCCAACTTGATTTCAGCCAAGGGCATGTCAAGAAATCCTTAATCAAAATTTGAAACGCTTCACGAATTTTGTTAAATTTTATGTATTCTTTAACACTATTCTACCATGCTTAACATCATCCCTATTCCCGCTCCACTGCGGCCTCGCTCTCGGG
>NZ_JAAHIG010000764.1:0-1070 GCF_010692305.1 Moorena sp. SIO4G3
TAACCCTTTTACCCATAGCCGACCAACCATAAAGGCTGCCTTATTCTTGCGGTAACTTCTGACCCTGAGCTCTGAAGCGTACTTTTACACCTTGAAGGTAGCCTTTTAGTCAGTCAGGCGGGTCATCGACCAACATTATTTTAGCACGAATCGTCATAAGTTGTCGTCTCGCTATCCATCCCCACCGTGAAAGACGGTGGGGAATTCCGCGAGTTTTGTTAAATAAAACAGGTAAGCATTGGAATAATGCTGAGTTACATCTTTTGAATAAAACAGGTAAGCATTGGCTTAATCTCTGTTACATCAGCTGACTGCTGACCACTGACCGCTGAGCGCTGTAAGCATATGCGCTACGCGCATATGCTTACAGCTGAAGCCAAGTTCAACACAAAAAAAATGATTATAGTCAAGCTCCAACTAGTGGGAAGTGCCGAAGGTGGATTCCATACCACAGTCACTTCTATTCCTAGGGAATTTGACACCTTTGATGGCTGTCTACCTCCCCTCCCACCAAAGTTAAAGGACTCATTCACCAAATGGCGGTCAGATTATCGAGAAGTCGAAGAAGTACGCTCACCGATTAATCCTGACCAAACTGGGTTTCGCATCAAACCTAAAGGTGTGAGAGTTTCTTCTCCCACTAACACCACTCAGGATGTGAAATTATACTTGAATGAATGGCTCAATGCTGGCGATAGTGACTGGCAGCAAATCCGGGATAACTTAATTTCTATAGGGAGTCAATTTAAGCTTGCTGAAGAAGAAACCAGAGTACTATTGGATTCTCAAGACATTAAATTGGGCTACTTTCCTTGGCAAGAGTGGCAGTTATTTGAAGATCACTTCTCACCGGTGGAAATTGCCTTAAGGGTCAGAGGCTGGCAACTGTTAAGGATTTTCTCCAAGAATGTTGCACTATCTACAAAGATGTGTTAGACTTTAAACATAGATTCAGTTTCATTAGAGATACTTTGCGACTTACATTAAAGCCGAAAACCAAGGGTTTAAGGGTTGCGTTTTTTGTCAATAGTGGAATCAAATTTATGCGCTAAGCCGGGCATAGTCCGGGT
>NZ_JAAHIG010000765.1:0-1065 GCF_010692305.1 Moorena sp. SIO4G3
AAAAGTCAATTGAGTCTAGCTGAATATATTTTCTTAAAAATTTTTATAAATCTATTACAGTCAATTAAAAAAGTTAATTTAGAAAAATTAGCCAATGCTCTCCCTTTACCCATTAAATTTGAAAGTAGAAGAAAAAGGATCCAAAGATTTTTATCGTTACCAAAGTTAACAATTGAAGACTTGTGGTTTCCAATAGTTGAAGAATTATTGAAAAGATACTTTACCGATGAAAAACTAATTTATTTAGCAATTGATAGAACGAATTGGTGTTATATCAATTTATTCATGGTTAGCCTCATTTGGGATAAAAGAGCGTTTCCACTATATTTTACCTTGTTACCCAAGTTAGGTAGTAGTAATTTAAAAGAACAACAAAGTATTTTATCAAAAGTTATCCCGATTTTAAAAAACTATAAAATCTGTGTATTGGGAGATTGACCTTTGGTCACGCTTCGCGAACGAGAATTTTGTTCTGTAAAGTTAGCAAATCATCTTCAGGAATTGGGTATAGATTTTTGTTTGCGTTTAAAAACTAATGAGTTAGTTGAATATCAAAAAAATAGTTGGATTAAATTAAATGATTTAGGTCTAGTACCTGGAGTGTCTTTATTTATTAAAGGAATTAAAGTCACGAAGACTCGTGGTTTCCTAAGTTTTAATGTTGCCGCTAAATGGAAACGTAAACTTAACGGAGTAGCCCCAAAAGAAGGATGGTTTATTTTGACAAGTTTGGATAGCTTAAATTCGGCGATCTCAGCTTACAAACAAAGATTTGATATCGAGGAAATGTTTAGAGATTTCAAGACAGGTGGTTATAATTTAGAAAAGACTAACGTTGAAGGTAAACGATTTATTTCTCTAGTTTTATTGATGACTATAGCTTATACTTCTGCAACTATTCAAGGTCATAAAATTAAACGTAAAGGAATCCAAAACTATGTGGCTCGTGTAAAAGAATATGGCCGATTGGAGAGAAGACATAGCAGTTTTTACGTTGGTTTATATGGTCAAACCTGGGTTAACTTCAAAGATGTTTGTCTAGAATTAGTAACCGAATTAATGAGA
>NZ_JAAHIG010000766.1:0-1058 GCF_010692305.1 Moorena sp. SIO4G3
CCATCTCCCCATCTCCCCCTCTCCCCATCTCCCCATCTCCCCCTCTCCCCATCCCCCCATCTCCCTATCTCCCCATCTCCCTATCTCCCCATCTCCCCATCTCCCCATCTCCCCATCTCCCCATCTCCCTATCTCCCTATCCAACCAATCTACTCTCTTTGAATGCAACTCGGTATCAATCTTCTCGGAGTGGTGTACCATCCCATGGGCAATATTTCCACGATACATGGGCAGGTTTACCACCAGGACATACTCTTGGAACAAAGAGGGAATTCAGGGGAAAGTTTATCAAAGCAATATTTGACGATTCTTCTGGAATACCCATATCAATTTTTAATTCTCCAGCTTCAATATTTGACGGTTCTTCTGGAATACCCATATCAATTTTTAATTCTCCAGCTTCATAAGGGGACACAATCGGATTCCCAAAAATATCAACGTTTTTATAGGTAAAAAACCACATTCCTTCGCCAAATTCTCCCGCAAATTTCGAGAAAAATGGTTTGAATACTCCTACAAAATTACTAATATCAGCAGTTTTCGGTACTGGCACTAATTCTCTAGGTATGCCCTTAGAATTAGTATAGGTAACTTTTAGTCCTCTCTGGGCTTCAATCTCAGAGGAAAATGTAGTAACACCAAAAGGATTCATCTTTGCTTTTACCACTGCAATTAACACTACTGGTTGTGGAGGTAAGCCATAGGCTTCCGGTAATAAATACCATGCCATTTTTAGTGAATCACCATTGCTTTTTATCCCCATTGTCTCTTTGGTCAATTCTTGGGTAGGGATTGATTCAATCGGGCGACGCTCCAGAGCATTTATGGGAGTAGTATATAACCCCATAAGTGTGAATAATGCAAGTATCAAATTCGTATTATTAAGCTTCTTCATTCTATATTTGCTCCATAGAAAAGGGTTACTCTAAACGGGTGCATCTCATTTTTACGGTTTGATCCGGTGGTGCGTTACGGGACGGGCTGTCTCAACACTGGGAAAGATTTGGAAAATCAGGGCTAGCCCCTCCCTAACGCACCCTACGCCATTTCTCTTCTTT
>NZ_JAAHIG010000767.1:0-1054 GCF_010692305.1 Moorena sp. SIO4G3
TGCCACGCTTGTCAGTTTTTAGTTGGTATTATTTACACTCACTGGTCTGAACTGGGAGAACTGACAGCAGATCAACTAACTCCGGCTGTCGAAAAGTTAATGCATCAAACAGCTAAACGTCCTAGTATTAAATACCCTCAATTCAAGAAAGCCTTTTATAAATTTCCTAGCTATCTACGTCGTGCTGCGATTGCCTTCTCTGCTGGTCAAGTTAGTAGCTTTGTTACTCGTTATCGAGAGTGGCAGTCGGGAGGCAGAAAAAGAAAGGATGCTAAGCCTCCAAAGCTAAATGCAGACACCGGCTGTTATCCCTCCCTTTACAAGGGACAATGTTACAAGCTGCATGGTTATGACCAAGTCGAAATCAAGGTTTTCAATGGATATGACTGGGTTTGGGCTACCGTTGAAATCACTGGCCTCAGAGAGCGTCACCTGGTTGCAACTAACAAAATGATGTCCCCATCATTGGTTTTAAATGAAAGGGGCTGTCACTTATCCGTTCCGTTTAACTGCAAACCAGAAAAACGGAAACCAGAAGCCAACGTAACTGCGGTAGATCTAGGGATTGTGCGACTCGTTGGTTAGAAACCTTATCCTGAAAAGGATATGGGGGATTAACCGCAAGGTAATAAAAACCTTGACAACTTGATAACCATGATGGTGAAATACCATCCCTCACGAAATCTGAGTGACAGCCCTACCCCTATTCTCAAGGAGCTAACAAACCTGAGGATAAAGCGGGGTCGAACAGTGAAGCACTGCTAGCTAAATGTGGTGTTAGTAACAGGCAATTGAACTCATGGGTACCACAGAAAGATACACCTGAACCATCGTAAGGTCTACGTAGCGAAATAGCTGAGGTCATAACCAAAACGCTACAGACAAATAGTCAACGGAACACACAGGATTATAAGATTGATTCCTCTTATAATGATTTCCCTAATTCCCGGTGGATAGTATCACCCTAAAAGATTCAAAGAATGGTTATCAGGAACGAAGTAACTCCATAGGTACTCTCAGAAAGGTCGATTTCTGAGTAGGTAGTTAGCCCCAA
>NZ_JAAHIG010000768.1:0-1046 GCF_010692305.1 Moorena sp. SIO4G3
AGGGAGTAGGGAGTAGGGAGTAGGGAGTAGGGAGTAGGGAGTAGGGAGTAGGGAGTAGGGAGTAGGGAGTAGGGAGTAGAGAATGGGAAAAATTTGTACCTCATTACTATGAGAAATGCTATCTTCTCAGAAGGGATAATAGGGGAAAATTAGAAGAGGCTTGAGCATCCTGTCAATAGGTTATGCCCAAGGGAAGACGACGATATCCCTTCTAGCTTTTGCTTTTGATTATATAGCGCTCGATTAACAAAATTGCCACAATATCATCAATGGGTCGAGGAGGTTGGCGCATTCCTTGGGGGATAAGGCGTTGGAACCCTTTGGGAGGATACATTTGCCAGTAGCGTGGGCGAGCTTCTAAACTACTGTAGCGCTCATCTACCAGGACAATAGGTACTGATGCTGGTAATTCCTCCTGGATTTTCCGTTTCCATCTCTTGGCAGTAGTTTGGTCTCCCATCACAATGGTTTCAATGGGGAATTGTTGACACAGTTGCTGGAGTTTTGCGATCGCATTTCCTGAAGCTACTACCTCATGGGTTAGCAGCTGACCTTCTTTCTCCATTACTGCTACACCACATTTATCTCGTCCTGGATCGAAGCCTAAAATCATCTCAATGCACGGATTATGTAAATCTTTGTCAAAATTGCTAATCTGGCAACACAACTAGTACCCTACCCTACAAGTATAGTGATTGCCTAAATCCTGATTGGTATTAATCATGGGCGAAACGAACCTTGAGACAACACCATTACACCAGATGAACCCAGAGAGTCGATTTTCTGAGCTGGTAGCAGATTATGCCAAATACCGACCTAGTTACCCAGCTGCAGCTATCGATAAGATTCTGGAAGGACTTGAGAACAGAGGGCAACTGGTAGCTGCGGATATTGGTGCAGGAACAGGAATTTCCTCTCGGCTACTAGCTCAACGGGGAGTGCGAGTTATTGCCATCGAACCCAATACTCAGATGAGAGAAGCTGCTAGCACCGATCCATTGGTTGAATTCCGGGATGGAACTGCTCAACAGACCAACTTACCTGAA
>NZ_JAAHIG010000769.1:0-1042 GCF_010692305.1 Moorena sp. SIO4G3
ATGAATTGCTATATTCCTACTTGTTTAATTCAGCTTTGTCAAGTCAATAAATATCTATTTATTGACCATTCATAATTCCTAAAATTTGTCAAGTTTTTTGTAAAGAAATATGTTTATAAAGCATAGGTTTGTAGGGGAGAATGTGCTTCCATCCATTACTCCTGCTTTTAACCATTGTCTGATTAATCGTTTCATGGATGGGTAGGTATTTAATTTTGTTAGTAGTGCATTGTGGTTTATTTTATCGAAGCATTTTGATATATCAGCATCTAATACCCATTTTGGTTTTTGATTGATACTGATAAATATTGCTTCGATGGCATCATGACAAGACCGTCCTGGTCGAAACCCGTAGGAGTTGGGTTCAAAGATTGCTTCCCATTCGGGTTCTAAAGCCTGTTTGGCAAGGGCTTGTAGTGCCCGGTCATATATGGTAGGTATCCCTAGAGGCCGTTTTTCCGATTTTCCTGGTTTCGGAATCCATACCCTTCTTGTTGGTTGCGGCTTCTTATAGATTTTTAGGCTGGCTACTAAGGCGAGTCTTTGCTTATCTGTTAAAGCTTTTTTCCCGTCTATTCCGGCAGTCTTTTTGCCCTTATTCTGTTGAGTTACCTTTCTGACTGCAATCATTTTTGCTGACCAGGATTTCATCAGAGTCTTTTGTAGCTTTCGTACCACGCGAACTTCACCACGTTGGGAGGCTCGGTATATTCGGTTTTGCAACTTAAAGACAACTTGTTCTAGCTTACGCCAGTTAGTTTTCTTCCATTCCGACTGTGGGGCAAATCCCCTAGTTTTAGACTTATTCATTGCTACTTCTAACTATACCTTTTCCTATAACGTGAGTCTGTCTGCATATCCCAGGTATTACCCTGGGCATTGGCTTTTGACTCAATCTTTCTCACATAGGCCATGCGGCTAACTACCTACTCAGAAATCGACCTTTCTGAGAGTACCTATGGAGTTACTTCGTTCCTGATAACCATTCTTTGAATCTTTTAGGGTGATACTATCCACCGGGAATTAGGGAAATCATTATAAG
>NZ_JAAHIG010000077.1:0-29740 GCF_010692305.1 Moorena sp. SIO4G3
ACTCTAATCGTTTCTTCAGTCACAGGCTATTGCTTGGAGGCCATTCGTCAAATTGCACGTCGCTACAATCGGCAAGGTAAAGAAGGATTGGTAGATCGTCGCCATCAACATCCTGGGCCAAAGGGATTCCTTTCAGATGAAAGGCAAGCCTACCTAGAAATGGCCCTCCAGGAGAAAGCACCAGATGGAGGATTATGGAATGGGCGCAAGGTGGGGGATTGGTTAACAGCAATTTTTTGACCATCGAGTCTGGTTGACTGACAAAAGCATCAATTAGGAACAATCAAATGCAAGCCAGGAGGGGAATAGGAGGGATTGACTTTTAATGTGGGGAGCCAGCATCCTCAAGACAGATACCACTCATACGAAGAAGATGCTGTGAAAAAAAACTCCCGCCTCTACAATGCCTTGAATCAATGGATGGGTCAAGGTGATTGGGCGCATTTGGCTCATCTGACTGTTTGTTTATCGATGGAGCGTGGCGCTGGTACATACCGGTAGTGTGAATCTGACTAAATGGACGGTCTATATGCCGTGCCGGGGTCAATATGCTGCCAGCAAACTTTGACGAATCCAGCGTTGGCAGCCATTACCCCGAATCAATGTGCATCGACTCTATGGCAGTTTAATTGAAGCAGATGCAGGCCAATTGGCTTCAACAGGTAATCTATCTGGCATTAGACACCTCGTTATTTTGGGAGAAGTATTGTGAGCGTGCGGCTGTGTGTGGTGCATCGAGGTCGCGCCAAGCCGCGTGGCGAGCGCGGGTCATGGCTCATGGCAGTGCCAGTATATCGTTGCTGGGATTATCGAGAAATGATTCAATCGGCTCATTTGCGATTACCTCAAGGAATCAAGGTGGTGTTACTGGCAGACCGAGGTGCAAGTTCATATTAACGCCAAGGCGGATGTTAACTACCCAATTAGGTTGGCACTATCGGATTGGCCCCGCGAGGGATAGTTGGATTTGGCGGAGGGGCAAAGGCTGGTGCCAGCTTAAAGATTTCCATGTTCTACGGGGGGAGGCCTTGTGTTTCCATCAGGTGCGATTGCAAAAAGCGGCCAACTATGGTTTGGTTCACGTGATTATCGGTCGTAATAACATCAAGGTCGAGTTTTGGGCGGTGGTCAGTGATGAAAAGACCTGCCTAAAAACCAATGCTCTCGTATGGGTTACGCAACGATTATGAACAGAACTTTTTAGATGACCAGTCCAGTGGCTGGAATCTCCAAAAATCAGAGATTAGAGATCCATCTGCCCTGTCACGATTATGGTTTATCTTAGCGGTAGCAACTCTCTGTCTTGATGCAATAGCGAGTGGGGGAAACCACGGCAGTCGCTCATGGGGGGAACCCCCAAGACCGCGCTGCCTCCCCAAGACCGCGCTGCATCGCTTTTGCTGTTTGACACAGTGGTGCGTTACGGGGCGGGTCCTCCAAACCCTGGCTACGAGCCGGAAAATGAGGCCCCCCTAACGCACCCTACGCAGTTGTTTCATTAATCGGAACAAATTGTCAGGTTAATAGGGGTGAAAGGGAGGTGGGGTGGTCGGTAGAGTTTTTTTTCAGGTTAAAAATACCTTTTTATTAATAAAAATTCTCCCCATCTCCCCATCTCCCCATCTCCCCATCTCCCCATCTCCCTAGGGAATTGATAATTGCTATAGTTGCTTACTCCAATTAAAGTTAATTAGCTTTAAGATTAGGCGATTCCACTGGTATAAATGGAGTAACGTCAACTTTCACTTTAAACCGTTTACCTAGCTTAATCTCAACCGCATCTTCAAACTCCTTCACCTGTTCCGGTGTAATCAGTTCTGTTGAACGGATAGCCATTTTGATAGAAGGAGGATTAGCTTTCCGATTGATCGTCCAAGTAGAAACTTCTATACCTGGTTTGTTAAACAATGGACTCTTATTAATCAATTCCTGAACTGGCTCCTCAATTCTTCCTTGCTCAAGCACGTCCCAAAAGGTAAGTCCTAGTGGCACCACTAACACAGCAATCAGCACTAACGAGAATCCCCAGTTTAAAGACCGGCTCAGTTCAGTACTTTGAGCATACCCGCTAAAGAAATAGACGATCATGCAAGCTAGGTTAATCCCAATCAGGTTAGTAATATAGAGGAGAAATGCTCCCTGACTATAGGCCCATTGTCCCTGGGATAGGGTTAACCCAACGACACAAAGGGGAGGCATGAGGGCTACTGCAATTGCTGTCCCTGGTACCGCATCTTCTAAAGACGGGCGAATTTTAGAGAAACCACTAATTCCCCCGGCCACGATCGCAACCAGTAAATCAATTAGATTGGGTTTAGTTCTAGCTAAAACTTGGGCTCCAAATTCAGGAAATCCGATAACTGTACCAACCAACCAAGAACAACTTATACCCAGTAAGGTGCCTACAGCAATAGAAACAAAACTCCGCCGTAATAGTTCCCAATCTCCTTCCAAGGTAGCAAAGGACAATCCTCTTAAGGGCAACATCAGAGGAGCAATAATCATCGCCCCAATAATCACCGCAGCACTGTTGAGAACTAGTCCAAAGGTAGCAATTAAACAAGAGCTAATGATTAAGACTAAGAAATTGAGGGTAAGTTCTGATTCTTCAAACAGAGAATTCCTTACCATCATAATTGGAATTGCCTTTAAGCCAAAGTTCCTGACAAGATTCCAGGTTTTGGAGACTCTAGTTTTAGTCTTTTGATTCTTTTGAGTTTTTTGGTTTTCCTTTTCCATAGATAATAGACGATGCTCCCGACTATTGAGCTAATCTTTTACGAACACATATTGACCAGGACTTACGCGGTTAAGTTTATTTCGCCCCCCTAGCCCCCGAGCGAGCAATCCCTCGCTGGGGGGAATGATGTCAAAGTCCCCCCAGCGAGCAATCCCTCGCTCGGGGGATTTAGGGGGCAAATGCGTAAGTCATGTTGACAATTAACCCTAAGTAAGGTATGAGAAATAACTTCACAATCTGACTGGTAGATCGGATAATCATTAGGTAACGTTACTGCTTCTACCAGTCACTACTATTACCTGAGCCAATTGTCAATGAATTCTATTGTTTCACCAATTCAACAGTTATTGATCACTGGGCTACTAATCTTAATAACTGGATCGGTCAAATCCTGTTAGGCTTGTTTATCACAGCTACCCTATGAATGGGTAGTGCTATATTCGTGGTATCCGTAGGACTACAGCAGATCAAAGACAACTTCATTGCTCCGAGAGTTCTCCGTAACTTGACCGGTTTATCCCCAGTGATTATCTTTGTCTATTTGCTATTGGGAGTTAAACTGGGAGGATTGTTGGGGGTAATTCTCGCAATTACCCTCACAGGTGTCGTGAAAAGTCTAGTGGAAATTATTAGGGAATCGGGAATCGGGAATCGGGAATCGGGAATCGGGAACAGTTGAGAGTCAATTTAAAATGGAAAATTAATAACCATTAAGCTTAATACTAAGTGATTAACCAGACTCATACAATCTCTCTTCTGCCTAGAGTGACAAAAGAGAGATAATGACATTAAGAAGTTGACAAATCAGCTTATATCATGTCCGGATAATTAGTAATCAAAAACCATCTCCGATGAAACCTTACTCCTTTACTTCTGCCTTCTGCCTTCTGCCTTCTGCCTTCGATTCGGCCAAGGGTGTAAGTATTCAACCGGAGATGATATTACAATCCCAGAGCCGAGCGAGTTGTAGGTCCGACGATACCATCTACTGTTAAATCTTTTAGCTTCTGGAATTTCCTAACAGCTTTCTCAGTACCCGGACCAAAAACGCCATCTACCTCGACAGTAATAGTTGCTTTAACTAAAGCTTCCTGAAGTTGGCGAACATCCTCACCTTCGAGATAGGGTTGAGTCAGGCTGAGTCTTCTGTCTGGAATAGATTCGTTAGTTTCTCCAAAGCCAACTATGGGGGCTTGATTCAGTCGCGCTTCAGTATTTCGTCCGTAAATCCCATCTTCAGCAATGGGTTTGTCCGGATTATATTGGTTCCAGAGTCGCTGAAACGCTTTAACTGCAACAGGACGAATGTTTCGTGTACCTCTGCCAATATAGTCAAAGTGAGGCCTATCCGCAGGTCCAAACCACCTCCAACCCTCTCGCTCTAGATAGGGTCTCCAGCCTTGCTCGTCATTAATATCTAGGGCTAAACCACTCTGGTGATTACTTCTACCAGGAGGGGCAACCACACCAATACCACAGCGTCTAACTTTACCATGATTGAATAGCATTAGTTGCTGAGCAATAGTTCGGTAAGCAGAATTGACCGAAAGGGTGCGACCACGAGCCTTAATGGCCCGTGCCAAGGACTGCTTAGCTACTGCCTGAAGGAAAGGGTGAACTGCTGGACCATTAGCCACATCTAGGTCGGCAAAACTGACCAAGCTATTGGGTCCGATGCTATTCATTTCATCAATCAGCTGCTGGTCTAGTCCCCGCAGGATAGAAGTAGAGCAGCCAGGAGCCTGTCGAACAGTAGTTAATCGATTTTTTGCGATCGCTTGTGTCTGGATCAGGGTTTGAGGCTGATTATCTATCAGGTTAATTTGGTGACAATCTTCACAAAAATCTGCATGTTTTGTTTGTTCTGATTCAAGATTGCTTTCGAGATTGCTATAGTCTGCCATCACTATAAATTTAGGATATATACCTAACTCAATGGTTTACTCTAGTTGCTTTCCCTGAAATCTTGCACCACTGTCACTAGCCGTAGCTTCGGCAATATAGCGCTACGCGCAAGGCAATAGGCATGCTAGCAATAGGCAATAGTTTCCCACGGGTCGCACCTTTTGCTGCTTGTATCAATTTCAAACACCTTAATGCGTAGTGCTATATTATCAACGTTATCCTTAGCTTAATCTTAGAGTGGAATAATTGCCCACTATAACGACTCAGGTGCAATAAGATTTCAGTTCCCTTTTAATTATGAGCAATACAATAATCCTTTGACAGTACCCTTGAGGGTACTTTTTTTGGACTCATTAATAATTTAATTTGATATAATTAAAGATTGGGCCAGATGTGTTGAACAGGCAAAAGGGAATAGGACAGAAGTAGTTTTCGAGATCTAACGGTTTGTGTCTAGGTTAAGTATAATCCTGAATCGTGATTATTCACTAATGACTAATTAATACAGCAGACCCTTAAATTTAGTTTTCATTTTGTCCTGAGCGTTAACTAGGCCGTACGGAGTGGATCTCATCTTTGTAAAAAAGAAGGGAAGTGCCGGAAGTGTCGGAAGCGTGGGGATTTTAGGGAGAGTAAGTAGTGTAGGCAGTGTCGGAATTTTATTATAATTTTTGTCTAATTGCATGCATTGAGATGCACCCGCAAAAAGAATGTGATCGCTACAGGTTAAGTCCTGTTTCCGGATGCAACCCAGCTTCAAGATCAATTTCTATACCCTGAGCTATTAATGAGCAAGCCATTTGACATGCTGGGATTATTCGAGCTTTGACTTTTATCAGTAACGTGTCAATATCGACATTTGAATTTGCAAGCAATATCTTTTGTCGAAAACTTTCTTCTGCAATTTTTCCTCTGTCTGGAGTTCCTTGTGGGTACATGATTGAGTTAATTATCGTTTCAGCATGTTTCCACGAATTAACACCGAGCTTGTCTCCTACCCAGCCTTCTTTAGCTAGAGGATGAGAAAAAGTCATCCCCCAAGGGAAAACTGCCATTTGACTGAAAATCATCTGGCATGTATCTATCCTTTGATCTTCCGGCATTTCTACGGCATCAGCCATAGCTTTGAAATTGCCCATAATTTTCCCATTAATTTTTTTAACTTTTATGGGCTTGCTATTTGGTATTGGAAGCTGTAGAAAGAATTCCGACCCTTCTCTGATATGCTCGCAGCTTTTCTCTATTGCGATAGCGATTGAAAGTTCATTAGCGATCGCGGGTGGAATTTTATTTACAGAATTTATTTGATAACCAAATTCATTAGCTTTCTCGATAAAATCTGCTTCTTTAGGTTCATAATCTATGTTAATTTTTACAGTTTTAAATCTCTTAGCCATTTATATACGTTTTAAGTTAATTAGGTTGACCTTGATATTACATTATTCTCGAATATAAAAACCATTTTCCGGAAAATACGGCGTGCGGAATTACAACCCTAGTGAGACCAGATGATCAAAAGGGTAAATCTCATGATTATGGGGTACACCTTGGGCAATCCAGATGTTTTCGTGAACTGAAAATGGTTTTCGCAGGTAGCGGTGCCTACGGCACATCGCGTAGCGTCGGTAAAGCCCGAATCGCAGTACAAAAGAAATCCCTACCGAACTGGGAGGGTTTTACTCTCGGAAAGATGCCAACAAATCAGAAAATCAGTCTTCGTTGCCCGGCCATGACGGTCAATTTTCATGGAGCCGATGCCTCAATTCAATTCAAAATGCTATAGTAACCTATCAATTCTCAAGCTCCATATTCTGGGCAAAGTGTTCCATCAACATCCGGTGGATAAAGATGTAACCTCCTCCTACTTTTTGTAGGAAGATGCGATCAGCGGCATAGTCCAGGAAGCGGGCATAGTTCCAAGGGATGTATTTGTTACGGTAGAGGATAAGGCGGAGGATGAAGTGTTGGATGCAGTCTTTGCCACCATTCAACAGCCCTCCTATCAGCCCGAACATCAGCCCTCCTATCAGCCCGAACATCAGCCCTCCTATCAGCCCGAACATCAGCCCTTCCCTCAGCCGTCCTATCAGCCCGAACATCAGCCCGACCATCAGCCCGACCATCAGCCCGAACATCAGCGATACAATAGCATTGCAAAGTGATTTCCGAATTCCTTGATTTGGATTTGTTTTTGTTTCAATTTCTGAATTCTCTAGCCCTCCCATCAGCCCTCCTATCAGCCCGAACATCAGCCCGACCATCAGCCCGACCATCAGCCCAAACATCAGCTCTTGCATCAGCCCGAACATCAGCCCGACCATCAGCCCGACCATCAGCCCTTCCCTCAGCAGGGAAATCAAAAATTTTTTCCAATTAACTTGAAGTATTTCAACTGTTTTGATTTCTTCTGCTACTCCGAGTCCCAGACTAAATCTCAGCCCTTGGATCAGCCCTCCTATCAGCCCGACCATCAGCCCTCCCCTCAGCCCCATCAGCCCTCCCCTCAGCCCCATCAGCCCGAACATCAGCTCTTGCATCAGCCCGAACATCAGCCCGAGAATCAGCCCGAACATCAGCCTGAACATCAGCCTATAAATTCGTTTTTGCTTTCTATTTATTAGCCAATATGGCTGCATTTTTTCAATTAAAAATACTGTTTGCGACTCCTCAACCATCCTCTGCGCCATCCAAATTAGCCAGCGCTTTACTTGCGCATTCTTGTATCGTTGATTAGTCTTCCGACGCTTAAACATTTTCTCAATATATGCATCAAATAGCTGCTTGCGCCGTTCCTGAACTACATCAGTTCTGGGCAAATCCTCAACTACTACTCCCTGATAAGCTAGAGTTAGAATATTGAGCATTAGAGGTGACTGGGCTAATTCTTGTAATACTGTATCTTCTGCAATTAATGTCCTCAATCCTGTTAAATCAGTTCCGACACTATTCAAGTAATGACAAACTTGTTCTAAACTAAGCAATCTTATACAAACTGCTTTTTGAAAATTCAGACGATTGGATAGGGCTTGATAGTCTTTAATCCGACTGCACACTACCAACTCGGCACCATAATCTTTCTTGAATTGGTTCAACGCTAGGATACAGTCGTCTCGATAGTCTGCCTTTACTTCATCCAAACCATCAAGCAATGGTAGTAGTTGTTGTTGGGTTAACCAAGCTTTTCCAATTTTCTTGAGAACATCATAATTAGTATTCAGTTCCTCTACTAACCAATCGGCTATCGTCTGCCGTTTCTTTGCCCAAGAGGAGAGGTTGAATACTACAGGAATTAGCTGATTAGTGTCTTGTTCAGCACGAGCAATTAAATCCCGAGCGAGTTCGAGTAAAGTTGTGGTTTTTCCTGACCCTGGTTCCCCTAAAATGAGTAAGGTTCTTCCTGTACCAATTTGGTCAAAAACATCAATTAGTTTAGTCCCTTCCGAGAGGAGTTGAGGTGAGTCGTCACCGATTTCGAGAATTTCGCTTAAAGGATTAGTAATAGCATCGGGTCTCTCTTCTAATCCCAATTCAATCAGTACCTGGTGATAGAGGGATTTTTCCAGAACGCCCTTGACCCAATAGGTCTTGACTTTAGTGAGTAATGCCTGACGGTTGCGGTATTCTTGGCGAGGAGTTGAACTTTGACTAACCCAATTAACAAACCACTGGATCTGGAAAATACCCTTCCAAATTCCAGCTTGTTGTCCATCACCCATTGAACCTGGATTTGTCTGTTTGATGTCTCTTTGTTCAGTTGTTGCTGCTTCAGCAATAGTAGCAATAGCTTTAGTTTTTAAGCTTGGGCTTCCAGGGTTTGCGCTACGTGCAGCATAAATTAATTTGTCAACCCAACCCTCAGCTTCTGCTGTTTGTATTAATTTAAAAACAATGTCGTTTAAGTTACCTTCTACAGCAATTATGTTTAAATTTTTACTTAATTGAAACCATAGCATTTGCTCTAATGATGATTTATTAGGGAAAGCATCAGTAAAAGCCTTTTGTAGTATTTTGCGTTGTTCACCGGATAAGCCCATATTTTTACATATGTTATTAGTTCAGACAAACATTCCTGAAGGGGTGAAGAAACAAGCTAAAATGCTTGGTATGTAAAGGTAGTACCATTTTATGGTAAAAAAAAGGTAGTGGGACTTTAGCAAGGGAGCAGGGAAACAATCCTGTGAACCTCATAGTTATGAAAAACGCTCACTAGGAAAACTTCAGTCGGGAAAGGATATGCTTCACTACTCTTTCCCATCGCTTACCGGACATGCCAGTCTTTTTGATAATTTCAGCTGTTATCTCTTTCCCCATCACAAACATCTGGTAGAGGAGGAGGATGCGTTCGCGTAGCGTGACCAAAGGTCAATCGCATAAGTGCGTAGCGTGGCCCAAAGGCCAATCGCAGAAGTACTGAACGCTTATCCCTGCTTCACTTCAGGTGCTAGAGCAGCTAATACTAAATCACTTAACAAAAATTTAAACGTCATGCTTTTCCCATAACCATAAGCTATTCCCATAGGGTGCGCGTAGCGCATTAGCTGATAGCTTACCCCTTGAATTATCCTGAATCCTTCTAGACTCTATCGTTTCTTATAGCTATGAGGTACACAAGATTTTTTACCTCTTACCTCTTGGCTCTTACCTCTTACCTCTTACCTATTCCCTATTATGTTGGCTTAGCGTGGCCTCATTCCCTGCTCCCTGCTCCGAAGTCCCTGCTCCCTAAAACCCAGAAAATTGTACCTCATGACTATGATAATTACTATAATGAGTTTAGCTCTAATCAAGTCCCGTCGGACATTGATAACCTTAACAGTTACAGTTGCCATTGTATTGATTTCACTCAAGGCAGCAAGTGCAATACCATTGTTTGGTGCCGGTGCTTCATTTCCCGAACCCCTTTACCAGCGTTACTTTTCCCAATACCAACAAGAAACCAGCGTTAATATAAGTTACAGTACCATTGGCAGTGGTCGTGGTATTGAGGAATTCATTAACGAGTCTGTTGATTTCGCTGGCACTGATATGCCCCCAACCGATGAGGAAAAAAGTCAGATGAAACGGGGCTTACAAATGGTGCCAACAGCGGGGGGAGCTGTGTCAGTCATTTACAATCTCCAAGGTGTAGTCTCCTCTGTCAGACTATCTCGCGAGACTCTAGGCAAAATCTTTACTGGTCAAATTAGTAATTGGAAGCAAGTTAACACTTACCTCCCCAGAAGAGACATCAAAGTTGTTGTGCGCTCAGATAGCAGCGGTACTAGTTTCATTTTCACTAACTACTTGAGTGCGATTACCCATGGTCTGATCAAACCCAGTCGAACACCAGATTGGGGCTTCAAGGTCTTCTCAAGCCGTCCTCAAAATGGTGGAGTAGCTGGGGAAGTGCGGCGGATTGACGGTGCCATTGGCTATGTAGAAGCTCATTATGCTGTAGAGAACAACTTTACTAGCGCTAGAATTGAAAATCAAGAAGGTCGCTATATTAAGCCTAGTCTTGACCAAGCCAGTAAAGGCCTGGTCAATGTGGAGTTTAACCAGGACTTCACCCTCAAACTTAACGATCCAGCCGATGGTTATCCAATTGTGGGTCTAACTTGGCTGCTACTGTACCAGAAGTACCCCACTCAGGCCAAAGCCCAGGGGATTAAAGATATAGTTAATTGGATTTTGACTAAAGGTCAGGACTTTAACGGGGAACTGGGATACACCAGGATTCCAGAGGATATTGCTAGCCAAGCCATCGAAGCCGTGAATCAAAACATAACTGTTGGGTCATAGTAGTGGGGTAGGGTGGGTTATTGTAACGGGCAAGATGCCGGTTCCACCAAGATGCCGGTTCCACCAAGATGCCGGTTCCACCAAGATGCCGGTTCCACCAAGATGCCGGTTCCACCAAGATGCCGGTTCCACCAAGATGCCGGTTCCACCAAGATGCCCGTTCCAGCCACCGGGTCAAACAGCTTTAATGAGATGCACCCGGTTTAGAGCAACCATAGTAGAGTTACTCTCTGGTTCAATAGGTAAAGAGCATCAACCTGCCACCCTTGGACGGCATTTCAATTTGAAGGTTGTTGCCTTGCACATCCTTACCATTGAACTCGTATATAACGTCTGTGGCTCGGACGCTCCTCCTAATCACAGTAGGCTGGAAGTCAGGTAGCCAGACTCTTAGACCTTTGAGTACTTCTGGAGGTACCTGACTCTGGTCAATTTCTTCTTCAACCTGCTGAATTTCGCCAATGGCATTGACATCCACTTCAAAGCGGTTGCCCTGGGAGTTCTGACCACTCAGTCCATAGATTAGCTTGCCATCAGCCCCAATCTCGATTGCTGCATCCGTAGGTGAAACACCAGCAGCAACAGTGGCCGCAGTGATAGCAGGAGCTGGCACTTCAGAGATAGAAATCTCCTGGAATATCCCCCCAAAGCTTTGGGCAAATCCCTTGGCAGCTGGGAGACTAAGTGCAAGGAATGAAACCAGTGTCAAGCTAAATTTTCGCAGTAAACTCATCTCCATGTCACACCAAAAAAATGTTTGCTTTCTTGTAAAATAGCATTAAACTTGGCTTAGAGTTTTCTAGTAAACTCTCTGATGATATAAATTTGATTGCCCACTATTGATTGCCCACTTATAACGCCAGTAAAATTGGCGAAACTTTATACTTGAAATGGTCGTCATATAAATTATATTGTTATTGACGCGAACGCGTAATCTATAGGATTCATAATACTGACAATTGTAATACTAGAATAAATGTAAGCTATCAGCTATCAGCTATCAGCTATCAGCTATCAGCTAATGCGCTACTTGAGGTGCGTGCGCGTTCAGCTATTGGCCGTAGATCAGGCTAGTCCCTCATTTTATGCGCTACAGATGGTGCTAATCGAGGTGCTTTTTAATAAAATAAGTTCACGGCTGACGGCTGAACGCGCACGGGTGAGCTAAAAGCTCACGGCTGACGGCTGAATACTTAGGAATAAATTAAGGATAAATTAATGATTGGCTATCAATTTTTTTTGCAGAAGGTTTTAACAGCAACAGCAGTAACCCTAACCGTTGGCTTTGGTTCTATCAGTGGTGCGATCGCTCAATCCTTCACTGGTGCCGGAGCTACATTTCCTGAACCCCTTTATCGCCGTTACTTTAGAGAATACCAAGAAGAAACAACAGATGTAAAGCTCAAATACAGTGCCATTGGCAGTGGTGGTGGGATTAGACGATTTCTCAATCAGTCCGTTGACTTCGGAGCGAGCAATGTAATTCCAACTCCTGTAGAGAGAAACTCAATGAAACGGGGTTTGTTGATGGTACCAACGGCTGGGGGTTCTTTGGCTGTGGTTTATAATCTTCAAGGGATAACCACAGATGTTAAGCTATCCCGAGACACTCTAGGTAAAATCTTCTCAGGTCAGATTTCTAATTGGAAGCAAGTAAACTCCCGCCTACCGAACCGGAAAATCCAAGTAGTTGTTCACTCAGGCACTAGCGGTACTAGCTTTATTTTTACTAAATATTTGAATGAAATTACTAATGGCAGAATCCGAGCCAGTAGAAAACCTAATTGGGGCTTTAAGGTCTTCTCTAGTGTTCCGGGAAATGGACCAGTAGCTAGCGAAGTTAAGCGAATTGACGGTGCCATTAGCTATGTACCAGCGAGCTATGCTAAACAGCTTAACTTACCGATGGCCAGGCTGGAAAACCAAGCTGGTCGCTACGTCAAGCCTACGGTTGATCAAGCCAATAAAGCCCTAGCCAATGTGCAGTTCAATGATGACTTCACCATCGAAAATATAGATGACCCAGAAGAGGGATATCCAATTGTAGGTATAACTTGGCTGTTTGTCTACGAAAAGTATCCTAAACCAGAACTAGCCCAAGGGGTTAAAGACCTGATAAATTGGATTCTGACTGAGGGTCAAGACTTGAACGAAGATCTACAGTACACTCGGATACCGGAAGATGTTGCTAACCGAGCCATCGAAGCTGTGAATAACAACATCAGGGTTGTTCCATAGAAGGACAAAATTCAACAGAAGGCAAAAGGAATAAATTTCTTTTGCTATCCTTGTATCGCTGTTATTGGTGTGGTATAGCTTTCGAGCTTTTACCCTTTATTTTTGTTGTGTGAGGAGAATTGTGAAAAAATTTTGCGGTGCATTACCACTGACACCGATAGTACTTGGTGTTCATTTGGTAACCATTACCCCCGCCATGGCTGAGAGCGAACCAGAAACCTTGACCGCCATAGACCCTAACCCATCACCAGATTGGTCAGATCTTAATCCCAGCCCGAAATATCTAGCGCGAGAGTACTTAAAAACTCCCCCAAAAACTCCTCACTTAACCGACCAATTCCACCATGAACTGGAGTTTAAGACCACTACCTCTATTCCCCATTCTGGGATATCGACAGCTAGCTTGACTAGTCTGGAGTCACCGCCAGACCTAGAGGTGGCAGACACTGTGAGTAATCCCTTTATGGGTCAGGTAGCACCGATTTCCAAACTATTAGACATCCCATCTACTCAGACTAACTCCAATAGTCTAGATAATAGTCTAGATAATAGTTTAGATATATCCCAAAACTTAGGTGTGACAGACCCGTTTAGTAATGAACCAATGGAGCGGGTAACACCAGTTTATGAACTGTCTGATGTCCAACCCACTGATTGGGCTTACGAAGCACTACAGTCTTTGTTGAAGCGCTATAGATGCCTGACTGGTTACGAGGATGACAGCTATCGCGGTAACCGCGCCCTGACTCGCTACGAGTTTGCGTTTGGCTTGAATTTTTGCCTAAATCGGGTGAATGCCATGATTATTGGGAAAACAGCCAACTTGGTAACCGAAGCTGATTTAGCAGCAATGCAAAGGCTACAAGAAGAATTCAGTGATGAATTGGCTACTGTACAGGCTCGGGTGGATAACTTGGAAGGGCGAGTGACTTTCCTCGAAGACCATCAGTTTTCTACTACTACTATCTTGCGTGGGAGTGTAGATATTGCTCTAGCTACTGGCTTTGGCGGGAAAAAAGCAGTTCCTTCTGGTCAAAGCCCAACGGAAGATTTTGATGATACTAATACTCTGTTGGGAGGCCGGGCAATTCTCAACTTTGACACCAGTTTCACTGGTCGAGACCTTTTGCGCACTAGACTTCGGGCAGGAAATACCAGTAACTTTAGCACTGGTTTCACTGGCACAGCCATGACAAAGTTTGGTTTTGCCACTAATACCGGCAATGATGTTAAATTAAACCAGCTGTTCTATCGGTTTCCCCTAGGTAATAAAGGTCTGGTATCAATAGCAGCAGCAGGTCAGGGAGCAAGTGCTTTGATTCCCACCCTCAATCCAGCATTTTCCATTTCCAGTTTTGGATTCAATAATTACATCTACGACTTGGGTTTTGGCGCTGGTGCTGGAATCTACTATCAATTCAATGACCTGATTGCTACTGGAGCGGCCTATTACACTGGTTCTGCCTCTAATCCAGACTTTGGACTGTTCAATGGTACATTTGGTGCTTTGGCTCAGGTGACCCTTACTCCCTCTGATCGCTTTGGTATGGCATTGACCTATGTCCGGTACTACTCTCCTCAACCCAATACTGCATCCTTTCTCGGTAGCCAATTCGCTCAATCTCCCTTTGGCTCAAATACAGCCACCTCATCAAATAGCTTGGGTGTATCCACTAGCTATCGATTTAGCGATCGCTTTACCCTAGGCGGTTGGCTTGGTTATAGCAATGCGATCGCAGAATCCTCACCCCGTAACAATGATTTCGATGGATCAACCGGATCAAAAGCAGATATTTGGAGCTGGGCAGTTACCGCCGCTTTCCCAGACATCGGAAAACTAGGCAGCCAGTTGAATCTCATAGTTGGCATGCCTCCAAGACTAGCTAGTAATGATGTTGTTGGTCGTCGCGATCGCGATGTATCATACCATCTTGAACTGTCTTATCGCTACCCACTGACTGATAGAATCTTTATCACTCCTGGTGTTTTGGTGATTGTCGATCCAGAACACAATGATGAAAATGACACTATTGGGGTTGGAGTACTCCGAACCCAGTTTAATTTCTAGTGGGATGGTTCAAAATAGTCAACCGAAAACCCTCACTCCCAACCCAGAGACAGGAGCCGAAGCTACTGATTGGTTCTATATTCCAGATGTTCCCCCCAAGCTTAATGGTCAGATTCGTCGCTCTTACCAAAAATTTTGGGTTGAAAGCCCCGTCCTTCGTTCGACGGCTTTCAATTAGAAATAAGAAAAAAACTTCTAGTCATACACGAATTTGTTGTATAATTAAGATAGGTACAGGCTGCGAAACCGTTGGCTCAGCCGGGAGAGAGACCCGCAACTGATTGACCACAAAGAAGTAATGCCTAGAGGGTAGGGAAAGTCCTCTTGAAAAACCCAATCGTCAATCAAAAGTTGGCGTGTAAACCTAGAAAAACAAAACTTGAGATCAAGCAAGGTACGGTGGGGCACACCGGAACCAGACGAAAAGGAAGAGAAACGGACTTTTTAAGGCACTTCCGATCGAGTAGTCAAACGCTATCGCGAGAACTGCCCTCTAGGTCTGTCGTGAATTAACTGGGAATTTGGTGTTTTCACGGATTTTTGGTTGAGTATTGTCCCGTTTTTGGCGGCGTCAAAGATTGGAACACGGCGGTTTAAGGCGGCTCGTTGATCTAGGAATCCCCGCGCCTTTAGGCCGGGGAGTGTCAATTCAGTAGTGAACAAGCACGAAACCGGGACTTTCGCGGGCCAGATTTCTTTGTAGTCTTGAATGTAGACGGTAGCCGAGAACGCCTGGGCTGGGTAGTATGGGAAGAACAGGGTCGCTACCCAGATGTGATAATCGAGCTGATGTCCCCCTCCACAAAGCAAGTTGATATAGGTAAAAATAAGAACATCTACTGCCAGACCTTCCGCACTCCAAATTATTTTGTCTACCAACCCTTTGACCCAGATTCATTGCAAGGATGGTATTTAGATATAGACAATGGCTACCAGGAGCTAACCCCAAATCAACAAGGGTGGCTATGGTGTCAGCGCTTAGGGTTGTGGTTGGGACCATGGTCTGGAACCATTGAAGAAACCTCAGCAGTATGGCTGCGCTTTTATGACCGGGATGGGAATCTAGTTCCCTTACCAGAAGAAGCAGCTGAGCAACGAGCTGAAGTAGCTGAGCAACGAGCTGAAGTAGCTGAGCAACGAGCTGAGCAATTAGCAGAACGACTGCGACAGGCAGGGATTGACCCAGATTAAATTTAAGGTAAATGGCAATAAAAAGTGCTGAGTGCCTCAGTAATAAACCTGCTGAGTAACTGTTATAAACTAGGGGTTTTTACGAATCAATTTTTTTTCAAGTAACCTTTTCCCATTTTCAACAAGTACTAATGACTACTATTAATTCAAACCCCAAAATTCGTATTGAACATCTGATTAAAATTTATGGCGAAAAACCCCAAGCTGCCCTCAAACTATTTCGCCAAGGTGGGAGTAGGGATTCTATCTTAGAAAAAACCGGTCAAGTCTTAGGTATTGCCGATGTCTCTATGACCGTCAATAAAGGAGAATTGTTTGTGGTAATGGGGTTATCCGGTTCCGGAAAATCCACCCTAGCTCGCTGTATTAACCGCTTAATTAATCCCACCAGCGGCAATATCTATATCGATGATGAAGACATTGCCCATGTTGATGAGAAGCGGATGCGAGAGATTCGCCAGAGCAAGGTATCAATGGTGTTTCAGCGATTTGGATTATTTCCCCACAAAACAGTTGCAGAAAATGTAGGGTATGGTCTCAAGGTCCGGGGGATAGATCAAGCCAAACGCCGCAAAAAAGCCTTGGAAACCTTAGAGGTGGTAGGTTTATCCCAATGGGCGGATTATTTACCTTCTTCTCTGAGTGGTGGGATGCGTCAACGGGTAGGTTTAGCCCGCGCTTTAGCCACAGATGCCGAGATTTTACTTATGGATGAGGCATTCAGCGCCCTCGACCCCCTAATTCGGCGGGACATGCAGGATGAATTACTGCGACTCCAAACAGAACTGCACAAAACCATTGTATTTATCAGCCATGATATTCAAGAAGCCCTGAAGATGGGTGATCACATAGCAGTGATGAAAGACGGTTATATTGTCCAAATTGGCACACCAGAAGAACTGATTAACCAACCAGCTGACGACTACATCAGTGCATTCATCCAAGATGTTAACCGCGCCCAAGTCCTAAAAACTGGGTCAATTGCTCGTCAAACCCCTGCCTTAGTTCTTACAGAAAACTCTGCTACGGCTGGACTGGAACAGATGATAGACCATCACCTCCAACAAATGTATGTTGTCGATGAACACAGCAAACCTGTTGGAATTGTCAAGAAACAATGGCTCGAAGCAGTCCTCCAAAAAGGCAGTGAAGACATTACTGAAGTGATGGAAACAGATTTCCCCACAGTCAACGCTTTAACCCACCTAGAAGATATATTTCACCTCTACCGAGATGGACTTCCTGTTGCTGTAGTCGATACTGACGGTACATTCAAAGGAATGGTGGAACAGTCTGATCTTATCGCTAGTATTGGCAAACCTCAAAAGCTTGTCCAAGACAAGGTAGCTGAATACTAAATGCTGAATGCTATTAAGTGAAGCTATCAGCTATCAGCTATCAGCTATCAGCTGATGCCCTACGCCCATGCTAAGCCAACAGCTGTTAAATAAAAGAGGTAAGCATTCGTTTAATCTTAGTTACGGAAAGGTGAATGCTGATAGCTGAATGCTGAAAAACCAAATATCTAGATAAATCGACAATCTATACTATAAGAAGGTTCCTCGGAATAGTATTGTGTTCAATTCTTTAATTCTATCCCTTAATAATATCGCAACAAGCCAAGTCGGTCTAGATATTATCTTGAATCCCTTTGAGCTTTATACCTTACCCCTGGACGAGTGGATTACCGCAGTAGTTAATTTCCTAGTTGACAACTTCCGTCCCTTCTTTCAAGCAATTAGCTTGCCCATTACCTGGACTCTGGAAGGGATACAATCGCTTTTCCTATCGATTCCTCCCCTAATTTTCCTGATTATTCTGGGCTTGATAGTATGGCAAATTGCTGGGGGTAAAATTGCTATTTATAGCCTTATTGCCTTGACCTTGATTGGCTTTTTTGGAGCTTGGGAACAAGCCATGACTACCCTGGCGCTAGTGGTGACAGCTGTAGTCTTTTGTGTGGTGATTGGCATTTCCCTTGGCATTGCCTGTGCTAGTAGCGATCGCGTCGAGAAACTCCTGCGACCCCTGCTTGATGCCATGCAAACCCTGCCGTCATTCGTCTATCTTGTCCCAGTGGTAATGCTATTTGGCATTGGTGCAGTCCCCGGAGTAATCGCTACTCTAGTCTTTGCTGTTCCCCCCCTGATTCGCCTGACCAACCTAGGCATCCGACAAGTATCTACAGAAGTTGTCGAAGCTGCGATCGCATTTGGCTCAACCCCAAGACAAATGCTTTGGGAAGTGCAAATTCCCCTAGCAATGCCAACTATCCTAGCTGGAGTCAACCAAGCCATCCTATTAGCACTATCGATGTCCGTGGTGACTTCTATGATTGGTGTCGGAGGATTGGGACAGATGGTCTTACAAGGTCTCGGTCGGGTGAATGTCGGACTAGCTGCTGTGGGAGGATTAAGCATCGTTCTGATTGCGGTGATGCTCGACCGGATCACTCAAGTGGTGAGTCAAGGCAACAACCAAATCCCTTGGCTAGAGCGAGGACCGATTGGTTTTGTGCGTTTGAGGTTAACCAGGAAACCACGGACTGGGACTACTGTTGCTGTAACGATTTTAGTGGCATTGCTTGTGGGTTTCATCAGCTGGCAACAAGTTCCCCAAGCTACAACCGAATTAACTGCATCAGAAATAGCCCTACCTGGGAAAGGGGTGAACGTACGCTCTACCTATGGTTATCTAGCCGATTCACAATTCATGACACACATCGTTAACACAGCTCTGGAAAAGCTCGGTTACGAGATTGAAAAACCCAAACAACTCCAGCCCACCACCAGCCACATCGCTTTGGGTAATAACGACCTCGATTTTACCGCTAGCCACTGGGAAAACCTGCACACAGAATTCTTTGAAAAAAATGGTGGCGACAAGAAATTAGAGCGAGTTGGAGTTATTGTTTCTGATCTTTTGCAAGGGTATCAGATTGATAAAAAAACTGCTGAAAAATACAATATCACCAATTTAGAGCAACTCAAAGACCCTAAAATTGCCAAACTCTTTGACTTTGATGGCAATGGTAAGGCAAATTTAGCTGGTTGTATTCCCGGTTGGGGATGTGAGTTAGTTATTGAGCATCACTTAGATGCTTATGGTCTCAGGGATACTGTCGAACACGACCAAGGAGAATATAGCGTTTTAATTGCGAATAGCATTGCTCGCTACAAACAAGGAAAACCAGTCCTTTACTACACTTGGACTCCCCTATGGCTGGGTACGGTATTAAAACCAGGTGAGGATGTGCTTTGGCTAGAAGTTGCCCAAACCAATCTACCAGGACCCCAGAAAGGGTTGACAGAAAAACATACTTCAATCGATGGTAAAAATCTCGGATTTGCGGTGGATCGGGTTCGTTTTGTGGCCAACAAAAAATTTATAGCAGCCAACCCAGCAGCCAGACGATTATTTGAGCTATTTAATATGCCGATTGAGGAGCTTAATGCTGAAAGCTTACGAGCCAAAAACGGCGAAGATAGCCCAGCAGATATCCGTCGCCATAGCCAAGAATGGATTAAAAAGAATCAAAAGTTGTTTGACAGCTGGGTTGAAGAAGCTAGAGACGTTGGATAAACTTCTGGAATTTGAGGTTTCCTATAATTTACGAAAACATTAATATTGTCAAGCTTGAGTAATTGGTAATTGGTAAAGGGTAATTGGTATTTGTGATTACTCCCGAGTTATAGCAGAAGTCAGAAGTCAGAAGTCAGAAGTCAGAAGTCAAACTCTTGCGCTTACTTAGGTTTGAGACTTTTGTCATGTCCGCGCCTGCCCTGGGGACTCCTATACCAGAGACTCACCTATAGGTAACATGCCCTCGAATCATCCGTTGCGCGATCGTAAGCATTAAGCCGTTGGCTGATACGCGACACGCTGATAGCTATAGCTTACGCGCGATCTTTCCAATATCACAACTAATAACAAATTGGTATATTCCAAAATTGTCCGGATTAACCTGATATACCCAGTAAAAAGAAAGTGGTAGATGCACCCTGGTAAAGTCCTAGAGCTAAACTCTGGGGCTTTTTTTATTTAGATACCGTATCCCACTGCTGATTATCGACTGGAACAACATCTGGCAAAGACCGACCCATCCCATACAGCCACCCTAAACCAGCAACTCCCAATGCGATCGCAACCAAACTGACCACTTGAGCAATGCGTAATGGACCGAGCATCAGACTATCCATCCGCAATGCCTCAATCCAGAAGCGACCAGTACTATAGGCAACCATATAAACTAGAGCCATCGTCCCTACCTTCAGATGGGGTTTGCGGCGTAAATCCCGAAAGAACAGAGTCATCAGTAACCCAAAGACCAATAAGTTCCACACAGACTCATAGAGAAAGGTGGGATGGAAATAGTCAAAATTCTGAAAGCCTGGGGGACGCTGTAGTGGTGGAATATACAATTTCCAAGGCAAATCCGTGGGAGCGCCAAAGGCTTCGGAATTAAAGAAATTACCCCAACGTCCGATTGCTTGACCTAATATCAGAGAAGGAACTACTAGATCAACTAACAGCCAGACAGACAGTTTATTGAGGCGGGCAAAAATTATTGCAGCTAAGATACCACCCAAGATAGCGCCATGAATGGCAATCCCACCATTCCAAATCGCAATAATTTGGTCTGGACGCTGGGCGTATTGTTCCCACTGAAACAAGACATAGTAAAGTCTGGCTCCAGGAATCGCAGAAATCACCAGCCAGATAGCCAAGTCACCCAACAAATCTGGGTTAACGTTACGACTCTTGGCTAGGTATTGGGAAAGGCTAACTCCAATTAACACTGCTGAGGCAATCAATAGTCCGTACCAGCGGATTGTTACGGGTCCGAGTTCAACGATTATTGGCCCAGGAGAAGCAAATTGGAACCCTAGGGTTAGAGCAGAGATTGCTTGCAGCATTGATTTATCCATAGGCAGCAAACCACAAATTTCATTGTAGTCTCCTACAGCATCGGTTAAGTCATCACAAAACTAGGTCAATTGATAATGGGGTGATGAGAGGATGGGATGATGGGGTGTAATGGTTATAGAAATATCTTGATCAAGTGCTTGGTCGAGGTATCGCACTTTGTCAGCCATGCAAAGCGCGAGTGGGGGAAACCCCCGTCAGACCACTGCATCGCTTGTCAACTTCTATCAAGCCATCCGGGAACGTGAGAACCCTGCGTCTAATGACCGGGTCAGAAGTTACCGCTTGAATAAGGCAGCCTTTATGGTTGGTCGGTTATGGGTAAAGGGTTAAAACTTTGAGGCGCGACCCATGGCGAATTTAATTCGCCGTCGCGAAAGCGCGCCTCCATGATTAAGGCTGCCTTAATAAACAGGTTTCGTCTCCGGGATGAAACGGACGCGACGGGGTTTACCCCGCCGTGTCCCTCTTATGTTTTGTCTATTTCACTTCTAATCCAGCGTTCAAGGAATTCACCAATACTGATTCCGGACTCTTTAGCTGAAAGCTGCAACCACTTCCAAGCAGTATCAGTCAATAATATGCCATGTTGCTTTTTCAACTCATCATAATAAACTGGTACACCTCTCATCCGTTTCTTTGATTTCTTTTCTTTAATGCTTGACATAAATTAGAACTCTCAAGTATACTAATAGTACTATATCAAAGCAATAAAACGACAGGAAGTGTATAGAACAGTCCCAGTAAAATCTACTTTTTCAGATGAAGAAAAGGCTTTCTGGGTGTTTCAATGCGAACAAGCAAATAACTTGACGAACTGTGCAATTTATTACGCGAAGAAGAAGCACTATGACTGGCTTCGCGAACAAGTCGAAGCTTATACTACCTACTGGCGTAGTGATACCCTCAGGTTTGGCTGGAAAACATATAAATGCGCAGTAAGGTATCCAGAAATAGATAAGGCTCTTAATAGGAGTCCACACTACAAGGCTATGGCTGCCCAATCAGCTCAGCAAACCTTGAAGTCAGTGGGGGAATCTTTAAAAAGCTACAACCAATTGGTTGGGAAATATTACAAAGGAGAAGTTGATAGGCCGAGACTTCCTAGGTATCGCAAAAAGGGAGGATTAGCGGCGGTTACTTTCCCAAGACAAGCCCTTACCTACAAGCAAGGATTATTCTGGCCGTCAATTAGCAAAGAGTCTAAGCCTGAATTACTTTGCGATATAACACTGTCTCCTCCAGATTTCATAGACCCAGATTGGGTCAAAGAGGTAACTATCCGACCATATCTAGGTCAGTTGTGGATTGACTGGGTTATCGACGACGGGAAGCAGCCAATAGATACCAACCCCAATCTTGACTACTCTCAAGCATGGAGCTTTGACCATGGTGGCGATAATTGGTTGACCGGTGTATCGACCCATGGGAAAAGCCTAATTCTTGACGGTCGAAAACTGAAATCAATGAACCAGGGGTATGCTCGCCTGGTAGCAAAATACAAAGCCGGTAAACCCGATTTTTATTGGGATGCGAACTTGTATAAAGTTCAACGGAAGCGGAACAACCAGATGCGGGATGCAGTTAATAAAGCTGCCCGTTTTATTGTCAACCGCTGTCTTAGCGAACGCATTGGCAATATTGTAATTGGATGGAACGAGCGGCAGAAAAACTCAATAAACATAGGCCGAAGGGGCAATCAAAATTTTGTCGTAATCCCGACAAAAAGACTAATTGAAAGATTAAAACAAATGTGCCCTGAGTATGGTATCAAATTGACAGTAACTGAGGAGTCTTATACGAGTAAAGCGTGTGCGATTCGTTGACTAGAAACCTAACCCAATAAGGGTAAAAGGGGGGATTAGTCACAAGGTATTAAACCTTGAGAACTTGGTAACCATGTTGGTGAAAGACCAACCCTCGCAAAATCCGAGTGACAGCCCTACCCCTAATCACTGAGAAATAACAAACTCTAGGTTAAAGCGGGGTCGAACAGCGAAGCTCTACCAGCCTAAAGGTGGGGTTAGTAGCAGGCAATAGAACTCATGGGTACGAGAGGAAGATACGTAAGAACCATCGTAACTGGTAAGTAGCGTAATAGGCTGAAACGCTGCATGCAAATAGCTATAGAACAAAACAGGATTATAGGATTACGCTTTCTTATAATGATTTTCCTGGTTCTCGGTGGAGAGTATCACCCTAAAAGTTCAATAGAATGGCTGCCAGGAACGAAGTAACTCCATAGGTGCTCTCAATGAGGTCGGTCATTGAGTAGGTAGTTAGCCGCATGGCCTATGTGAGAAGGATTGAATCAGAAGCTAACGCCTAGATTAACACCTAGGATACGCAGACAGATTCACGTGATAAGGAAAGGATATAGCAATGAGTAGCAATGAAGAAGTCTAAAGCTCGGGGGTTTACCCCACAGTCAGAATGGAACCAGGTCGATTGGCGAAAACTAGAACGAACTGTGTTTAAGTTGCAAAAACGGATATATCAAGCCTCTCAGCGTGGCGATGTTCGCGTGGTAAGAAGGGTACAAAAAACACTGATGAAGTCCTGGTCTGCAAAAATGCTAGCGGTGAGGAAGGTAACACAACAGAACAAAGGTAAAAAGACTGCCGGAATAGACGGGAGAAAAGCTTTAACCAACAAGCAGCGCCTAGTCTTAGTAGCCAACCTTAAAATACACAAACGACCTCAACCTACCCGCAGAGTATGGATAGACAAACCCGGTCGTAAAGAAAAACGCCCCCTTGGGATACCCACCATATACGACAGAGCGCTCCAAGCCCTTACCAAACAGGCATTAGAACCTGAATGGGAAGCACGTTTCGAGCCAAACTCATACGGGTTCAGACCAGGAAGGTCATGTCATGACGCCATACAAGCAATATTTAAAAGCATCAAACAAATGCCCAAATGGGTATTAGATGCCGATATTGCCAAATGTTTTGACAAAATCAACCACGATGCTCTTCTAAATAAACTGAATACCTACCCATCCATGAAACGGTTAATCAAAGGTTGGTTAAAAGCCGGGGTAATGGATGAAGGAATATTCACATCGACAGACGAAGGTACTCCCCAAGGTGGAATAATATCTCCACTTCTGGCGAACATAGCCCTCCACGGAATGGAAAACAGGATAAAGGAATACGCCGAAACCTTACCCGGAAATAAACGGAGAAATAAAACGGCATTAAGTCTAATCCGATATGCAGATGACTTCGTCATAATGCACAAATCCAAAGAAGTGGTAGAAGAATGTCAAAGAATCATCATAAAGTGGTTGGAAGAAATTGGCCTGGAACTAAAATCCACAAAAACCAGATTGGTACACACCTCAAACGGCTTTGAATTCTTAGGATTTAATGTACGTCAATATCAGACGGGAAGACACCAATCTAAGCAAGGATTCAAAACCCTCATCAAACCCTCGAAGAAAAGAGTGAAAGAGCATTGGGAAAAGCTATCCAAGGTCATTGACCGACACAAGGCTGCTCCCCAAAAAGCTTTAATAAGCAAACTAAAACCAATAATAAGAGGATGGTGTAACTACAACAAATGCGTTGTAAGTAAAGAAACCTTCTCAGATTTGGATAACATGCTCTGGAACAAACTTCAAAGATGGGGATATAGAAGACATCCAAACAAATCCAAGACCTGGGTAAACAAGAAATATTGGGGAACCAAGGTTGAAAAACCTAAGAAATGGTACGAAGCTCCTAAGGTTGATAACTGGGTATTTATGGCAAGTGAAGATAATTATTTACCTAAACATGCCAAAACAAAAATAATCAGGCACAACAAAGTTAAGGGAGACAGAAGTATTTTCGATGGAGACCTCATATATTGGAACACCAGAATGCAAAAGCATCCCGAGATGACCAGTCAAGTGCGATTCGTTAGCTATAAACCAAACCCTATAAAGGCTTTGGGGGATTAGCTGCTTGGTACATTAAACCATGACAACTTGGTAACCATGGTGGTGAAAATCCACCCCTCGTGAAATCCGAGTGAAAGCCCTACCCTGATTCATTAGGAATAACGAACTTATGGATTGATGCAAGGGTCGAACAGTGAAGCGGAACCAACCCAGGGGAAGTTAGTAACAGGCACAGAACTCATGGGTACGAGAGAAAGGTACGTTTGAATCATCATTATCATCGTGTAGCGAAATGGGTTGATTACGCTACAGACAAACAGTCAAAGGAATATGGATTATGAGGTTTTGACTCTTCATAATGATTTCCCGAAATTATTCCTGGTGAATAGTACCACCCTAAAAGTTCACAGAATGGTTATCAGGAACGAAGTAACCCCGATATGTACTCTGATGAAAGGTCGAATATTCTGAGTAGGTAGTTAGCTGCATGTCGTACCGGGGAAAGATTGAGTCAGAAGTTAATGTCTAGAGTAATGTCTAGGATATACTGACGGACTCACGTCAAACAGAAATGAAATAGTTGCAAGTACCAATTAATATGTCTAAAACGCTGGGTTTCCAGACGGTGGAATGGAATAAGGTTAACTGGCGCAAGCTAGAGAAGACCCTATTTAAGTTGCAAAAACGAATATTTCGAGCCTCTGTTCGTGGTGATATCCGTGCGGTAAGAAAACTGCAAAAGACTCTGATGAAGTCCTGGACTGCCAAGATGATAGCGGTACGTAGGGTCACCCAGGAGAACAAAGGTAAAAAGACTGCCGGAATAGATGGGGTCAAATCTCTAACCAACAGACAACGCCTCACCTTAGTAGCCAACCTCAAAATCTCCAAAAAGGCAAAACCTACCAGACGGGTTTGGATTCCTAAACCCGGACGGTCGGAAAAACGCCCATTGGGAATCCCGACCATGTATGACCGCGCATTACAGGCACTAACTAAACAGGCATTAGAACCTGAATGGGAAGCACGCTTTGAACCCAATTCATACGGATTCAGACCAGGACGCTCCTGTCACGATGCGATTGAAGCAATATTCACAGGCATCAACCAAAAACCTAAATGGGTACTAGATGCCGACATTGCCAAATGTTTCGATAAAATCAACCATAATGCACTTCTGACAAAATTGAATACTTATCCATCCTTAAGACGATTAATCAAGTCTTGGTTAAAAGCTGGTGTGATGGATAATGGGACATTCTCACCTACAGAAGAGGGCACTCCACAAGGCGGAGTCATATCTCCCCTTCTGGCAAATATAGCTCTTCACGGCATGGAAAAAAGGATTAAACAATTCGCAGAAACTATGAAGGGAAGTAAATCCAAGAATAGGAATGCATTAAATTTAGTCCGATATGCAGATGACTTTGTCATAATGCATAAAGACCATTACGTGGTAAAAGAATGTCAAAGAATCATCAATATATGGTTGAATGACATGGGTTTGGAATTAAAATCAAGTAAGACCAGGATTACCCATACCATGGATGGATTTGACTTCCTCGGATTCAATATCCGTCAATATCAGGTTGGTAAAAACCAGTCAAAACAAGGTTTTAAGACCATCATCAAACCATCTAAGGAAAAAGTTCTAGAGCATTACAGACAGCTCGCAAAAGTTATCGACCAATACAGAGCTGCCCCGCAAACGGCTCTAATCAGCCGACTAAAACCCATTATAAGAGGATGGTGTAATTACTATAGTTCAGTCTGTAGTAAGGAAACCTTCAATACATTAGGGCATATGCTATGGAAAAAACTCGCCTTGATGGGGATATAGGAGGCATCCCAAGAAATCGAAATCCTGGGTAATCAAGAAATATTGGGGAACCATCGGGAAAGACAACTGGATGTTCATGACCGGGAAAGATAATTACTTGCCCAAACATGCCAAAACACCTATTGTTCGGCACAAAAAAGTCAAAGAAACCAGAAGTCCCTACGATGGCGATTTAATCTACTGGAGTCTCAGAATGGGTAAACATCCCGAAAATACCATTCAGAAGGCAAAACTTTTGAAAAGGCAAAAAGGGAAATGCTCCCACTGTGGTCTTACCTTTAGGGATGGAGACAAATTGGAAATGCATCACATCTTACCACGCGCTAATGGTGGAACTAACTTTGATGAAAATCTGGAATTACTACACCTCCATTGCCACGATGTCAAACACGGAACAAAAATCGACTCCAAGGAATTGGATGAGAACCCGTGGTAGAGGTACCAATGACCATGGTTCCGTTTGATGAGGAGCCGTATGATGGGAAACTATCACGTACGGTTTTGAAGACGAGTCGGTGGGGCGACTCACCGGCTTAGTTTAATAAGGGAACACTTTTGAAAAGGCAAGAAGGGAAATGCAATCATTGTGGACTCATATTCAGGGACGGGGATTTTATGGAAGTACACCACATAATACCACGCGCAAACGGTGGAAACGACCAACTCAATAATCTTGAGCTACTTCACCTACACTGCCACGATGCAAAACACAGAAAGAAAATCAATCTAACAAACTTAGATGATAATCCCTTTTAGAGGTATCAATGACAATGATTCCTTTCATGAGGAGCCGTATGACGGGAAACTGTCACGTACGGTTTTGAAGACGAGTCGGCTGGGGGCGACCCCCCGACTTAGTTTAACCTTACTTAGACGAGGATCCACTACCAAAACACGGTGAAAAACCCAGTGGGTGGCAACCTTCGGGAAAAAGGGTCAGACGTGGTCTCTACAGGACTAAAAAAGGATACCTGGTTAATGCTGACTCAAATGGAGCTGCAAATATTGCCAGGAAAGTAGCCAAACAGTTAGATCTTGATCTAACCAAGATGGGTAGGGGAGCATTGACACTCCCACATCGTTATGACATTTTTAAATCTCTTAAAAAATCATACCGAATAAGTAGTGAAACCGCACGGGAAAACCGCTGCGGTTTAACAACCTTATAGAATCCCCCGTGCTTCAGCCGGGGGAGATGTCAATACTTGACCAGCTCTGTAGCATTCTCTAATCTGGAGTGCAATGGTGGGAAGCAAAAGCTTGGATCAGCTTCTCCCACAACTGCTCAGCAGACAGTATAAGGCGAACAACCAAATCACCTTCAACCCAAAATGAATTCCGAACAACTAGAATTAACTTTAGGCTGGCTTTACCCTACCCTAATGAGTACCTACGGCGATCGCGGTAATGTCATCTGCTTACAACAACGAACCCAGTGGCGAGGCGTTAAAGTCAATGTCATCCCCCTGGATCAGCAAACTCCTGCTGAGCAATTCTATAAAGTGGATATCTTCATGGGTGGTGGTGCTCAAGATAGACAGCAAGAAATTGTTATGCGAGACTTACAAGGTAGCAAAGCCAATGCCCTACAAGAACAAATTGAAGCAGGTACACCGGGGGTATTTACCTGTGGCTCACCTCAATTGCTAGGTCACTACTATGAACCAGCTCTAGGTAAGCGGATTCAGGGATTAGGGTTGCTGGATTTGGTCAGCAAGCATCCTGGCGTAGATGCTCGCCGTTGCATTGGTAATGTGGTATTTGAGATTACTGCATCACCCTTAGCCCAAGACTTAAAGGCTATGCTCGGGAAAAATCCAGTAGTGATTGGCTTTGAAAATCACGGTGGTCGTACCTATTTAGGTAATGTCGAACCCCTAGCTCAAGTGGTCAAAGGATATGGTAACAATGGGGAAGATGGCACAGAAGGAGCATTTTATCGGAATGCGATCGCAACCTACTCCCACGGTCCACTGTTACCGAAAAACCCCTTTCTTGCTGATTGGCTGATCCAAACTGCCCTCAAGCAAAAGTATCATATACCAGTGTCCTTAGAACCACTGGATGATACCTTAGCAACCAAAGCACGGGCGGCGATGTTTAAACGTCTTGCCCTGACTAACCTGAGTTAACTAAGACTACTAGCAAGAAGTCGTAACTCTTACGGGTAGTAGGTAATCGGACATGGTACAAATGTCTACTAATTACTAATAATCCACAGTCCCGACTTCAGTGGATAGCCCCTTAATGGCTCGTAAACGAATAGACTACTAAGTATACCCCCTCCCAAGCGGTTGAGCGAGGGAGAAGGTCAAGTAAATCCGTCAACAGGGATGTCAGCACCCCGCTCTGAAGAGACGGAGCCTTGTGCGAAGCACACGCTTACGCAAACGAGCCTCTTTCTTTAGGTAGCTGACCAGCCTAAGTCTTACGAGGACTACGTTATCGGCAAGGGTTAAAGTTCCTACCTTGGGATGCGTGCCAGTCTCAAGCTCTAGAACCGGGTGGTTAAACAGTTGTACGAGGGGTAAGACAGTGCCATCTGGATAGTACCGACCGATAACATTGGCTAGGCAAACTTAACCCCAGAAATGGGAGTTTTGGGGGATTTTTTAAATCCCTCACCCTGAAAAGGGTGGTTTGACGGCGGTTAAAACCGCTGGTTTTGTAGTTCCTCCGCGCTTTAAAAGCGGTGCGACCCCGGCGAGAGATCTCGCCATGGGAACGCGCACCAAGACAGACGCGGTTTCCCTACCCCGTAAAGTCAGATGACTGGAAAAGTAATCGATAGCAGTGCCACTGGAATTCTCATTCTGATCATCCCCGTCGCATTGGTGATGGTTCTGTTGCTAAAGGCATGGCCAATAGTACTGGCCATACTTACCCTAATTATCATCATCAGGCTTTGGCAGCAATATCAATGGCAGAAGTGGACTAAGAAAGTTAATCCCTTCTTCAATCAACTGATTAAAGATAACCAAGGCTGTCTGACACCCATTGACTTGTCGATCAAGGCCGATATTTCTGGAACTGCAGCCAAACAGTATTTAGACAAAAAGGCACAGGAGTTTGGAGCTCAGAGTCAAACCTATGATGACAAAGGCACTGTTTATTACTTTCTGACCGCTAGCGCTCTCGGTAGTATCTTTGATGAGAGTGAAA
>NZ_JAAHIG010000770.1:0-1042 GCF_010692305.1 Moorena sp. SIO4G3
ATAAATGTTGGGAATTAGTTGATGCTTTAATGCGTTTAAGTCGTCATAAGCTCGATAATTATTTACGAGGTATGAGAGCTATGAAGCTTATACAGTCTACTTTTTAGCTCTCATGTCGCCCCCCCAGCCTAAAACCTCATAAATTTAGTCGTTTCACTTGACAAAATGTACCCTACTTATATTGACTTGTTCTTTCTCCGTGATTACAACGAATAAGCGGTTTGTAATGCCCACAAAACTAGAAAACCAATAGCTCCTAAAATCACAACAGAAGAAATCAGTACAATCACAGGACTATCGGCTCCTTTGAACTTCATAATTCCACGATCTAGGTCTGACATAATACCCCGTTATTTAACTCAACATTCGATTATGGAAATCTATGATCAGGACGATTTGAGACTTCCTTTTCTTTATTAACATATTTACAGCAGTTTGTATCAACTTCTGGCAAATATAAAAGATTTACTTAACAAGTATACTGATGCTTCAAAGACTTTGAACCGATTGAGTGTTGGACTTATTAATAAGCTCAGACAATGGCGTTCTCAGAAGTTAAGCTTCGCTCCCGTCATATATGTAACTTTAAACATAAATTCTAATATTTCACAATGTTTCTTAGCCTGCTCCCAGCTACTCCCCCAAACAAATAGACCGTGCTTCTTTAAAAGAAAACCAACTGTTTTGTTAGATTCAAAATAAGATTTGATAATTTGACAGTTTCTACTTATTTCTTGTAAGTTTGAGAAGATTGGTATTTCAATTCCCTCACTTAAGGAATTTAAAATATCTATACCTTTAAGAAATTAATACTCTTTAAATGTTATCTTTTTATCGTATAATTCAGAAATCAATGTTCCATAAACACTATGTGTATGTATGACACCATGGGCATTTTTAATGTTGTCATACACGCATGAACCTATCCCACTAATAAGAGTCTTTGAATCCACAGATGAATAGTAGCAAGATCAATAAATGCATCAAAATAAACTTTTTGTCGTTCCCAACGAACCACTAGACGACGATATTTTCGCGCTAT
>NZ_JAAHIG010000771.1:0-1036 GCF_010692305.1 Moorena sp. SIO4G3
ATAAATGTTGGGAATTAGTTGATGCTTTAATGCGTTTAAGTCGTCATAAGCTCGATAATTATTTACGAGGTATGAGAGCTATGAAGCTTATACAGTCTACTTTTTAGCTCTCATGTCGCCCCCCCAGAGACAATTGGGTATTTCAAAGCGAAGAAATATTTCTTCAAAAACATGCCAAAACAAACATAGTTAGGCATACAAAAGTACAAGAAACTCGAAGCCCCTACGACGGAGACCTGATTTACTGGAGTACCAGAATGCAGAAACATCCTGAGATGACCAGTCAAAAGGGAAAGCTTTTGAAAAGGCAAGAAAGGAAATGTGCTCATTGTGGTCTTACCTTCAAGGAAGGAGATTTGTTAGAAACGCACCACATACTACCACGCGCTAATGGTGGAAAAGACGAAACTCAAAATCTTGAGTTACTACACCTCCACTGTCACGACGCCAAACACGGTACTAAAATTAACTCTAATGAGTTAGATGAAAACCCGTTTTAGAGGTACCAATGACAATGGTTCCTATGATGAGGAGCCGTATGATGCGTGCATTGTCACGTACGGTTTTGAAGACGAGTCGGTGAGGTGACTCACCGGCTTAGTTTAATTCAGGGCGGAATCAGAGGCAAAACAGATTAGCCACACTGCCGCTAACGGGGAGATGACATGGATAAACAGTTCCTAGAAAAGTGTCTTAGTGGGAAGCCACAATCTGAAAATAAAATGTGGACTACATTTCCTCATTCTCACAGCGATTTTATCGGGTTAGCTGTAATCTCCGAGAAGGAAATAGGCAAAATGGAACATCCTAAATCATCAAATAATCTAAGGAACGGAACGAGTAGTGCGGCTCGTTCTAAGTAGGAACCACTCATAATCGAGTGAGGTATGACTTAGGTAACTAGCGGGAATAACCCCAAAAGTTATAACTGTGTGCGGCTTGTTCTGAGTAGGAGCCTCCCTCGTGCGGGAGAGGTATGACTCAGGTAACTCGCGGGGACAACCCCAAGAATTATAACTGTTCATCCGGATGGCGG
>NZ_JAAHIG010000772.1:0-1034 GCF_010692305.1 Moorena sp. SIO4G3
TTACAGCCCGTTTTATTCTAATGAGGTACAATAACAGCAATGGGTAAACCAATTTTTAATATCTTTCAGAGAGACTTGCTCAAAAGCTTCATCAATTGCATCCACCAAGTGAGGATAATTCCTCGCTCCAATTGACCTTAGTATCGATTTAATCTTTGACCAAAGATGCTCAATCGGCGAAAAGTCTGGTGAATAGGGTGGCAAATAAATTAGACTAGCCCCTGCTGCCGTAATTAATTCTTCGATATTTTTGCTAAAGTGAATTGAGCAATTATCCATAATGACAACAGCTTCATTCCAAAGTTTGGGAACTAATTTACAGGCAATAAATGCTTCAAAGGTTAATCTATCCACTGCTCCCATCACCTCGGCTTTAGCCAGGATTTATTGAAACCCTATAGCTCCAATCACAGAGACATTTTTTCCTCGGTGGTGAGGACGTTTTCCATGAGCTCTTTCTCCTTTTAGAGAGCGGGCTCGTAACCGAGTCATCCCCAGATTCACACCTGATTCATCTATAAATATCAGGTTTTTCGCCAGAAACCCTTGAACTAACTGCCAAAACTCTACTCGCTTAATTTGCACTCGATCACTCTCTTTTTTATCCGCATGAAAGGTTTTTTTTTAAGGTAAACTTAAGCTTTTTCAACATATTATATACTGTGGACCGGCTGATCTGGACTCCCGTTTGATCTGCTAGTAGCTCTTTTAGTTCTTCCAAGGTGGCGTCGTTATGCTTTTCTACCAGACTACCCAGTACTGCCAGTTGTTCATCATTGAGTTTCGTTGGAGTTTGCTTTGTCCGAACTTTAGGAGCTATAGAGCCCGTCTCTCGATATTGTTTCAGTAATTTTTGAATAAAACTCAAAGCCACTCCAAACCGTTTGGCTAACTGCCGTTGAGAAATAGGTTCATTCTCATACACATTGATAATCTTATGACGTAAATCAATAGAATAAGGTCTCACTTTTTTCTTGGTTTGGCTCAAATTATAATATCTTGATTATACCTCACTAGATCTGAAAAGGCTGTAT
>NZ_JAAHIG010000773.1:0-1033 GCF_010692305.1 Moorena sp. SIO4G3
GGAAAATCTACAACTAAACGCTTTGTTCGTAACCACAAAACACCTAAAAGAGTATTGACCAGTTCATCTCCTCCTAACACTTCAACCGTAAACTCCTCTTCCTCAATAACCACCTTTCCCTCATATAAATTAAACCGTGCTTCTCCCTGGGCTGTTTGCATATCCTGTGGTTCATTATTACGCACCCACCCTAAACTCTCAGCATCTTGATTATCAATAGCTAACCAACCTGTAAACCCTGTATCTAACAGTGCCATAACGGGAAAAACCTCCCCATCAGCAGACATCAAGCCAATTTCAAAAAATAACTCCCCGAACCTATTAAATTCACCTTGGATCATATTCTGCCACAAGTTCCCGTTTCATTAATTTGCATAATAAGACACTTTTTACCTGGATGTTTAGAACGGGATTTGGAAAGTGCTACCTTTTTATCTTCATCGATAAAATACTCCCCACTATCAGGTTCAATAATAATAAACCAATCATAATGCTCTTGAATCAATTCTGGTTGTACTCGCTCAAAGACCTCTCGACAACGCTTATAAAACACTGCATCTTCTGCTTTAATTCTGGCTTTTTCTTCAGGAGACAGTCGTTTCTCCGGAAAAACCCGTCCTCGCCTTACAGTGTGATGGGAAGATGATGGTATCATTTTAGTTATACAAAACGCTGTAGATAAGTTTATAATAACAAGAATATCCCCCCTCAGGTTATTTCTCCCTTTCTTGCTAAGAAAGGGATAAGGGGTGACTTGTTCAAAATCTTATATAGCGATGCAGCGCGGTCTTGGGGGTTTCCCCCATGAGCGACTGCATCAAGAGAAGGCCCCATAAACTAGCCAATTATTCGAGCATAGATGATCAGCTTTCTGAATAGCTTCAGCCGCTCCCTGATTTTCACCCCTGTCAAACAAACACCGGCCATAATAACACCAGCCATTAGGATTATTTGCGTACTCCTGAGTTACTCTCCATCATTCTATTAATCAGCAATGCCTTCCCTTTTGCCTCTTGCCTCTTGCCTCTTGCCT
>NZ_JAAHIG010000774.1:0-1019 GCF_010692305.1 Moorena sp. SIO4G3
TCTTTTTCCTCGATTGAGCTGAGTCACTTGTCGGATTGCCAAGAGTTGAGCTGACCGGGATTTCATTATCAGTTTCTGTAGAGACCTGGCTTTCCGTAGGTTTCCTTCTCGAACTGCTTTATAAACTGTTAGAGTCGATGCCTGGTATTACCCAGGGCACCTCTCCTTCAGAACTGTACGTGAAGGTTTCCCCTCATACAGCTCCTAGATATCCTTAGCTTTCGCTTTTGCTCCTGTGGGATTGGGCGCTGTTCTTCTCAGTCTTACCAGTTCCCTTTTGTTCGTTAATGAAAGTGGGTTTCTCTGGTGTCCCTGTTACTGACCAATGTATTTGTTGGTGACAACTCTGATGGACTGCTATTAGATTCTTTTTTGACCAATTGTCGTGGTTTCCATCGACGTGATGGAGGTGTACAGATTCGTCTTCTAGGAATTTCAATCCACAGTGTCCACAGGAATGGTTTTGCTTTTTCAATGCTTCTGAAGTAGCATCGGAGTAAAGGCGAGAGTTCCTTTTACTCCAGTAGACTAGGTCACCGTCATAAGGTGACTTAGTCCCCCTTACGTTGTTGTGTTTGTTTTGTTCGTATCCTACCTTTGGGAATGCTTTGTTGCATAGTTCATTAGCTTTTTGACGATTGACCTTCTTTTCCTTTCGGAATTTACGGTTTGCTGTCTTCTTCATGAACCATAGGCTATCCCTACTGCTGCTCATATCACAGCTTGAGTGGTAATTACGCCATCCACGTACGATGGGGGCTAATTTTTTAGCTTTTACTATTGCACCATAATTCGAGCAGTTGACGACAGTTTTAATCTTCTTCCGTATATTTCGGTGGTTTTCCTCTGAGGGAATGCACTTGAATTTTCCGTTTTTCTGGACTCTAAAATACCAGCCCAGGAGACGAAACCTTAGAATAAAGAAGCCTTAATTAATAATTTTTAACCCTTTTTTGCATAGTCTGTCCCCTGTAAAGGCTTCTTTATTCTTACGGTAACTTCATAGGAAGTTAAATCCG
>NZ_JAAHIG010000775.1:0-1004 GCF_010692305.1 Moorena sp. SIO4G3
TGCGTCGCTGAATGAGGCAAACTTGGCGGGGGCAGATTTGTATGGTGCCCAACTCAGTGGGGTTGATTTGAGTGGAGCCCGATTAATTGCGGTGGTGCTGGATCAGGCTCAGCTGGATGGTGCAAAAATGGTGCGGGTTTATTTGAGCGATGCGAGTTTGCAGCAGAGTAATTTGCGAGGTGCGGATCTGAATCGGGCTTATCTGAGTGGAACCCGCTTTAATGGAGCGAATCTCCAACATGCGGATCTTCATGGTGTGAACTTGTTAAGTGCAGACCTGAGCCAGGTTGATCTGAGCTTTGCCAGCTTAAACCGCGCCTATATGAGCGACACAACTTTAGAACAGGCTAATCTTGCTCAAGCCGATCTCAGAGCTGCTGATCTGACCCGAGCCCGGCTGCATCGTACTACTGCCGCACAAGCGATTTTCAAAGGTAATTCTGGGCTTTCGGTGCAACAACGGGTTGCTTTGATCAACGCTGGAGCGATTGTTCATCCTCTTCTCCCGATTGACGAGCCAGATCTGGATGTGGATGAGGTTGATCGTAGAGTTGAGGAATTTAAGCATGATTTTGAAGATAGATTATTGGATCTCAAGTACACGTTTCAGTTTTTTCAGGAAAGTGTCGATGTTCTGAATGCAACGGTGGATGATTATGTTGTGGCTGGGCGTAACAACATTCCAACGGTGATTTTGCCCCTGATAGCTGAATTCAGAAAGGCGATTGATGGGTTTCATCAAGAAGTTACTGGTTACGAAGCCGATCGGCGGGCAAGGATCAACAACCATGAACTTGCGCATTGGCATTGTGAAGATTTCAGTGATGAGAACATCCATATCCGAAACGCAATTTATAAGCTCACTCAATATATTCGGCAGATTCGGCAGATTTGGCGATCGCTCTAACATCAACCCCGCTCTTCACACCGAGGCTGTCGCCAGAAACGCTTCCACTGCCTGATTAAAAGCAAGGGGTTGGACCAAAAAAGCCCAGTGATTCCCA
>NZ_JAAHIG010000776.1:0-1001 GCF_010692305.1 Moorena sp. SIO4G3
TCCAACAACAGGCCATTGATGAATTAGAAGCACTGCCAGAAACAAATCAATTTCGGGAAAATACGTTATTGTTGTTATCTTCTGAGCGTAGTAACTTAGAAGTAAGTACAGAATTAGAAGAGCAAGACAGGGAGAAAATTGATGCGCTTATCACCACTTTTATTAGAAAAATTAGAAGCTGCTACTCAGTCAGGTATAGAACAAGGTGTGCAGCCAGGTATAGAGCAGGGCATACAACAAGGAATACAACAAGGTATGCAGCAGGGTCTGAGGATGGAGCGCACTGCGATTATCGAAAACTTGTTGAGAGTTCGATTTAATTCTCTAGATGACCAACTGAGAGGAATTAGCGTGATTTGCGCGGTCTTGGGGGTTTCCCCCATGAGCGACTGCATCAAGACATTGAACCAATGCTGTCCTTATCTAATCAAGAATTTTCCGCTTTAATTTTACAGTTATCTCAGCTATCCCGTGAGGAATTATTAGCAAGATTCAGTGATTAATTCAAAGTTCAAAATTAAAAATTAAAAATGAATGAAGCCCAGTAGGGTGGAGAACGCGATCGCTTAATCCACCGAGCCCAGTAAGGGATGGTGCGTTCGGTGATATTCGGTCAATAAATGTCTTGATAGATCTTGTGTAATCGAACCCACCCTACTTGAGCGTACGCGCTGGAAGTTGCGGAAGGTGATCGCTTCTGAGATATAATCACTTCAATAGGGTACCATTATGAATTGTGATAATTTTTGTTCCCTGCTCCCTGTTCCCTGTTCCCTGTTCCCTAAAACCCAAAAAATTTGATTGAAAACCGCTATAATAACTAATGACCCGATTTATCCACGACCAATTTGCCAAAGATTATTTAGAAGAATTGTTATCACAATTTGGGGAATGTCAGGCTCCCCTAGAAATCCGCAGCGAAATCCGACAAGTCGATGTATTTTTTGCCCCAGCCAATCAAGCACCAACTTCCCCAGAAGCCTTAGGCTTATTAGGGAAAT
>NZ_JAAHIG010000078.1:0-29452 GCF_010692305.1 Moorena sp. SIO4G3
TCCCAGATCCGCTGGGGAGCAGGTCTTGCAATGCTTAAACATTAGTACTATTTTCCAGTAGAGCAAGCAATTACCCATGAGGGGGCTATAGATAATGTACAAATATTCATCCAGGACTAGCTCCCCTGAAGAGCTATTACCTATTACCTATTACCCATTACCTATTACCTATTACCCATTACCTATTACCTATTACCTTAGTACTAATGTTGCTGCATAAGTGACATGCTCCCGATCCGCTGTTCCGGTGATCCGCTGTTCCCTGTTCCCTAAAAAACCATAAATATGTACTTAAAAACTCGCAAACCCCTATACTTTGTAAATTGACTAATTAATACCATTAAGAAATCCCCTACCTGAAGGCAGGGGATTTAACCTAAGTGCTCATATTTATATTGTATCTAACTAATGGTATTTTATCAATAAAAATAATAATCTTAAACTAAATTAACTGCCATAAATAAAAATATCATTTTTAAAAAATAATATTTTTTTCATAAAAAAACTTGAAAAACAAGGCAAAAAAAACAGAAAGCTTAAAATCATAACCTTACCCCTTAATCTAATCCTGCCACCATAGGTAATTAAGCTAACTTGGTATTACTACTCTAGTCTAGGTCACGACATGGGATCAGAAATGTAGCACCTAATAAGACCAAACTAGCCATCGTTATTGGATCAGGAGCAGACTCTAAATCATCAACACTCACTAAATACTGATTAAAATGAAATCCAATCGGATGCTGCCTAGGAGATTGCTGCCAGCTGAAGCTAGCTTCATCAGTGAGATTGTGACTTGCTACCCAAGAGATACGATCATTAAGACCCTCGAGCAAAATACTGAGAATAGTGCCTGGTGCAACGGTTTGACTACTAGCTAACTGAGCAAGTGCAGAAACTATACAGGCAGCAGCAGCAAACGTTTTCAGTAATACTTTGAACTGAAAGTGATTGCTGAAGATAAGTTGTTTCCGTTCTAATAGTGTATTAAGCTTGACTGGTGAGATATCTAAAAACGTCAATCCTGCTTCATATTTAGCTGGTGAATCTAAAGCAATTTCCCTTTGCCAGGCAATTTTAACTATAGAAGTAGCTGTGTAACTTATTCCTGGTAAGCAGAACTTAATTTTTTTATGTTCCCCAGTTTTTAATGGTTTGTTAATGTAAATTTTGCCACCGCCTCGACTCAGATTAACTACTAAATCATTTTGTTCGGAAATTAGTCCTTCTATCTGATAATTTAGTAAGGTTATATGACGTGGAAATTTCCTACGCTCTTTGAGTAGATGAGTGTTAGCCAAATTAATCTCCTGAAAGATAGGTGTTAGGAGTTAGGGGTTAGGAGTTAGGGGTTAGGTTTTAGGTTTTAGGTTTTTGGTTAATGAGTAATGGTTTTAGTACTTAATGCCTGAGTTAATACCTAATATCTAAAGTCTACAGCCTAAGGCCTAGGATTTTTGATTAATTTCTTATTGTGCTTGTCTTAATGATTAACACCTGTTGAGTATTTTTGATGCTTGAGAGGATGAGGTTTTATTCCGATTGCCTAAGTTATAGTTTTGTTTGATTAACCGATTGTAAGTTCGATAGGGCATATATTGCAAAGGATTGTAGCCAGAAAACCGCAATATCAATACACAAGCCCAGGAATACTTGCCAGAAATTATTGCTTCTATAACTTGATTTAATTGTTCAGTACTCATAAATCTATATAAAGGTAGATGCAGCTAAGCAAAGGGTTTAATTCACTGTAACAACTCCTAAGCAAGTTGTACTAGGTGAAGTTCTGAAATTATAGCAGATGGTAAGATTACCGATCCTGCTGTGTATAAATCTATTCTTTAGAGCATAGGTTTACGTTTAGGTTTGCGTTCAGGTTTGATTTAGTATGATTTCTGTATATTTATGTATACTTTTTTTTTTGGTATATCAGCATCACAAAAATGTTATAATTACTGATTAAAAATAAAATAAAAATTACATACAGTAAAACTGCCATGAACCTTGACATAGTCCATGGCAGTTAACTTATTGGATATCACTGATTAAGAGCCCTTATGTAGATAGTATGCTTAATACCCCCCCAAATCTCTTATCGCCTTACTGGGCAAAGATTTGACTTTATCAACAGATTTTTTACTCTGAAAGCAATGCCCAGTAAATATTTGATCACAAATTAACTAAACAGGACGCATAAACTTGTGAGTAAGAGCCTGATTAAGTTGTAGAGATTAGTTGACTTTAGTGGGCTTATCTACGTCAATCGTTTTAATAACCACAAGCTGGTTTGTGTTCCTTGACATTAAGTTAATCAGTATAAATAACTAATCAGATAATTCCAATTTCTGTGTAGGCTTGTTATAAATACATACTGTTTTGTAGTAATCGCTAATCGGTAATTCCTTGGTCAATTACCAATTACCAGTCAATCATCTTTAGCCTTAATAACTGAAAATGGTATAATAGTTAAGATTGACTGTCCTTGATGTTCACTCCTGATCAGCAAGTTGACAAAGCGATGCAGTCGCTCATAGGGGGGACTTCAATGAGCGACTGCATCAAGACATCAACTATCTTTGATTGCAACTTATACCAAGTTTACTTAAAATTAATACTTAAAATTAATACTTAAAATTAATCAGTAGTAACTGGTTACCCTATTAATCATTAACCCCATCACCCGTCATCTGTTCAAAGGGTAATATCTTTTCTGGAAGCGCAACTTAGTCTGAGGATTAGGTATAGCAGGTGTTAGAAGTCTTAGCCGGATAATTTTTTAGTAACTTATTCAGCTGAAGTTGAGGCGTTGAAATAGGTGTTGCTGGCAGACCCAACAGACAATCTAGATTTTCTGGTGAGACTGTTACAAACTGTAAACCAGATCTATAGTTTCCTAGAGAATTTCCTTTAGATCCTTTGCACCACATGACTTTAACTGTAGCAGTAACTGTGTGATTTTGTGGCAAGAAAAACTGTATTTTTATAACTTGACCGACTGGGATAGGTTTTTCACTGCAAATGCTGCAACCTCCTCTACTAATATTAACGACTGGCTGACGAGCTGAGAAGAGACCAGCCAATCGATAAGAAATAGAGGTTTGTTGGCGAGGTGATCTTCTTTTTTCTCCCATGCTGCTGGCATTAATCATACGCTTGACATTGGTTAAGTAAAACGTTTGCCTGTCTTGATGCAAAGCGCGAGTGGGGGACACCACCGTCGGACCACTGCATCACTTTTTATTTGTCCATTGTCTCAACCCCAGGTTTACGCTATGGTTCATCTACCTGTTTGACTCTGTATGGTTTTTGTATGAGTTCAGAAGACATGAGATAATCGTAAGCATTTAGCGATCAGCTCTGGTCTACAAAGCTTTTGAAGCAAGGAAAACTTAAGCATTTGCCTGAGGAACGTGAGTATATGATTATTCGTGGGACTTCCCTCAAGAAGCTGATAGCTGATACGCGACACGCGCTATAGCTGAAGTCACGAGGGTAGACACTGCTGAGCTGCATGACGCTGTTGTAATAATGGAGGACACAATCTATGGCTTATTTCTGGTTCAAGGCGTTTCACTTCATTGGTGTGGTGGTTTGGTTTGCCGGTCTGTTTTATCTGGTGCGTCTGTTTGTCTATCATGCAGAGGCTTCACAAGAGCCGGAACCTGCCCAAACCATTCTCAAAAATCAGTATGAGATTATGGAAAAACGTCTCTATCACATAATTACTACCCCAGGTATGGTGGTAACGGTAGCGATGGCAATTGGTTTACTGCTAACAGAACCAGAAGTGCTCAAGCAAGGTTGGTTACATATCAAGCTGGCTTTTGTAGCACTTTTACTGGTCTATCATTTCTATTGCGGTAGGATTATGCGACGGCTGGCTGCCAATGAATGCAGTTGGACTGGTCAGCAGTTCCGTGCTCTCAACGAGGCACCTACTGTCTTGCTGATGGTAATTGTTTTACTGGCAGTGTTTAAGAACAGTTTGCCTACAGATATTACGTCTTGGTTAATTGTTGCGATGATTATAGTAATGGCTGCCTCAATTCAGCTGTATGCCAAAAAGCGGAAGCGGGACAAAGAGAAAAGCTTGGCTACCACGTCCCAAGCAGAGCCTCAGCTTTGATTATCAGCTTTGATTAATAGTCATTGGGGACCGATGTTAGTCCCCACAGGAAAGTATAATCCCAATAGGAAAGTCTAATAAGGGCTTAATGTTTTTACCCTTGAAGTTAACCGTTGACCGTTGACGTGAACTGCATCGCCTGGGTAGAATGTTTCGTTTATTTTTCCAGACTTAACTTATCAACAACGATTAACAAACAATCGATAACATCTCAGATTTGCCTTATGTCTGCTATACCACTTAAATTAAATCTTAATGATGGTTCGGTGTCTTTTCCATTCACCGCCGATGCTGCGAAAAAATTACAAGGTGAACTTTACCAACTGATGCAGAGTCTGAAAGCTGCTGCTCAGGTATCTAGTGGTGGTAGACCCAAGCCTCAAAAACCGATGGAGTACCAATTTACTGGGGATGTCTTTCTTGAGATTTTCTGCAATCCCAATATCTATCCTTCTCCATTTGCGGCTAAAGTCTTAATTACTCTCAGAGATGATCGCATCCGCTTGAGTACGGAAGCTGAACTGACTCGTGTGGTAGAAGATGTTAACCTGTATTTGGAACAAGTCAGCTGAAGGCTTGGGTGTCATTTCCAGCTACTGTTGTCACGTGACATCCTGCCTAATGTCTCTCAAGAAACTAAGGTCAGAGGCAACAGGCGGGTCAGAGGCAACAGGGGGAGATGGTTAAGATGGGGAAGAATTTGTTAACCGTTTCGGCTCTTCCATAGCAGATGAACTGCACGTCCGTGGGACGTTCTTAAGAAAAAATTTATGGGAAATCGTTAGTATAAATGAACTCCAACAATCTCCTGGAATTACTGCAAACTGGGTTTCGCGCCTCCTTGGGGGCAACAGCCTCTTTCGTTGAAACCCTGCAAGACCCTGACAAGCGTGAAGAAAGTCTGGCTCAGTTTCAGTCAGATTTAAATCAACAGATGACTGAGTGGGCGGAAAAAGGAGAGACTACTGAACTTGAAGCCCGACGTTTTATTGAGCAGATGTGGAATCAACCAGGTAATCCTGTGGGTTCACCGACAACAGGTACCTCCAGTGATCCTGCGCCACCATCATCTAGCAATCCTGTTGAGTCCAATGCACAGGATGATATTGAGGAACTGACAACACAACTTGCTGATCTTCGTAAGGAGTTAGAGGAATTGCGTAAATCAGACAGTAATAGTTAGATTGACGCGGATTTTAAAAAACTCAGTCTGAGTGGGATGCTAAAGTGGGAGACTAATAGCCTAGAAATCAACCACGGGAAACAGAAACTCTACTCAATCTCTGACATTTCTGTTCCCATAAACATGGATTTACCCACTCAGCGCTGAGATACCATCAACTCAAGGCTTTTTATTACAAATGGCAGCTTTGTTACTCCCCAACACCATTCCCTGAAGTTTGCTGATATATACTCAACCGCTTACGGTTGCCCAACCAATCCGGTAAGTCACTATAGCCTTTATCGGTGGCATTGATGGGGTTTTGTTAGTTACAGACTCGATCGCACTTTTTATTCTAAGGATCAGCTTCTATGCCGTTTGACTAAGATCCGTTAATCATTTTCCCATTGTTGAGAACCGATCAGGTCAGCAATACGGTCTCTGAGCAGGAATTCGCACTGCTCTAGCTCACACTCCACACACAGCCATTCTCGAGCTGGAATATATTGGCAAAGAACGTAAATGGGCTGTTGACGACTGACAAATCCTTTATCCACCAAGCGACGTGCTTCGTCTTGGATCACATCGATTGAGTAACGGATAGAAGGGGTAGATGGCACTGTGTTAACACTCATGGATATCTTATCAGCTTGATCTAAAAAACGGGGATACGATTATCTTAATCGAAATTTACTTACTGTGAAATAAAATTATTTCAGTATAAGAAGTTACCATTGACCAAGATTTGTTGATAAGGATCTTCAAATACCTTGGCCAAGTTGTCAAAGTCTAACCCATGCTCAGCTAAAATGCCTACTGGGTTATGACTGAGCCATTGGTCATTGGCTGTAGGAACTACCGTCTTCTCAAACTCCCTGTCTATCTATGGACCACCTGGCTGCCAAACCTGTCTGCATTGGTTAAGTAATCACAATATCGGATATATTTTAGAGACTGTTTGTTAAATAAAGCTTAAATCCTTGCTGAAAGCCCCGTGGAACGCCAGTTGCTCATGGGGGAAACCCCCGCAGGTTGGCACTGGCTCCCCAAGATCGCGGTACCTCGCTGCATCGCTTTAACAGAGCTGTCCGCCTTAACCCACCCATATTGATTAATCTAGCTGTCTTAAGATTTACTTTATAAATAGTCTCTTAATAATCCGGGGATGGGGGATAGGAGTACAGCTGGAATTATCGGTGGTTTTATATCTTGGATTGGTGATTTTGTCAACTTCTATTACTTGACCAGGGCTATATGGTTCTGTTATAATTATGGTTTTGTTATAATCTCTATTACTATAGGTATTGCATTAGTTCATCAATTCTTCGCGGCTGGATACCCCATTCCTATACGGATGGGGAGGAAAGCCGCGCCTCCAATTAGTGGTTTACGATTAAGCCCGTTGAACGTTTTAAAAGTCGGACTTTCCGGGCGGTAAATTGTCCGAGTCTTTTCCAGTTGATATCGCTAACAGAAACTTGTCTAGCAAGCCCCAACCTGGCCGTAGGCCACGCTACGCGAACAACGAAAGTAGGTTGGGGTTATTGACCTTCATCTTGTCCTCTAATCAAGCTGTAGAGGGGCAAATTGGCAAAAATTAGCTTAAAACTCCATAAAAATTAAATAAATCTCACAAAAGTATCTATTGTTGGGCTTTCCGGTAACAATGCTTTAAGAGCGATCGCTTGAGCTGCTGGCATCTGCCCGTAAGAAAATACATATGGTGTTTCCGGTGGCAACTCTGGAAGGAACTGCTCTAACACATAAGGACTACCGTAAATCACCAGAGCTTGTAAATCCCCAGTTTTTAACAACATCTTAAGCCATGCCCTAGCTACTGCTGTCAATCCAGCACTACCCCGAAACGGGTTACCTCGGATAAATAGCTGTAGCAGAGTAGTTTTAGCACCAACAGGATTATCGACTACTTCCGAAGGTAGGGTCGTGTGACTATCAAGCAGTTGGAGTTTGTAACCCAGCCTTCTTGGTAAAGCGACTGCTGGTGTGTGCTGCCCCAAAAAGTCACAAGCTAAGAGATCATCGACCAAAATTAGATTACGTAACGGTTGATTACTGCTGCTGGGTATTGATGCTAAAGCTAGAAAACCTCTAGTTATCTGGGAAGCCTGGAGAATATCGACTACAGTCGTTAGGGTAGTTGGTTGAGCTAGTTCCGAGAGCCAATTGGGGTTGGGTTGAAATGTTCTCGGTTGTTGAGCTGGATCATCGTCTAAGCTCGACTCCAGGAAAGGTTGTGAGGGTTGGTTTTGTAGAGATGGTATTTGTTGTGCAGCGGAGTGTTCGTCTAAACCCTCTGTTTTAGAGTGATACCCCACTTTACGTTTTGCACGACTGATGCGCTCTACTGATGCCTGAATCCGCTCCCGTGAGATCCGTCCTTGTTCGACTGCTTGACAGACTGCCTCAATTGCTGTCTCGGGATTAACGGGCATCAAGAGAATATCAGCACCGGCTTCTACAGCCATGACTGTCGCTTCATCGGCACCATAGCGATTAGCAATTGCCCCCATCACTAGAGCATCGGTCACAATCAGTCCTTCAAATCCCAAGTCTGTGCGCAACAGTTGAGTCAAAATCGCTGATGAGAGGGTGGCGGGGTGTTGGTCATCCCAAGCTGTAATTAGGAGGTGAGCGGTCATGATGGCATCTACCCCAGCAGCGATCGCATTGGTAAAGGGAGGCAATTCAACCGTAGCTAGTCGGGGGGGTGAGTGGGGCAAGACTGGTAAATCCAGATGGGAATCTGTAGCGGTATCGCCATGACCGGGAAAATGCTTGGCAGTGGTTAAGACTGGATAGGGTCGGGTTCCTTGGATAAAGGCAGAAGCCAATTGGCTAACGATTTGAGGGTTATCACCAAACGACCGGACATTGATAACAGGATTTTGGGAATTGTTGTTGACATCAACCACTGGTGCCAGGATCCAGTTAATCCCAATTGCCAACGCTTCAGTAGCGGTGATTTCTGCCATGGTACGGACATACTGCAAAGCTGGCTCAGGATCGTTTTGGGCAATGGCTCCCAGTGCCATCGGTGGGGGAAACCAGGTGGCACCGGCAAACCTTTGGCCCACACCTTCTTCAATATCAGCAGCGATCAGTAAGGGAATTTTTGCCCACTCTTGGAGTTGTTTCGACCTGAGGGCGAGTTCCACAGCACTCCCGCCTAGTAAAATAACACCCCCAATACCCAACTCTTGCAACCAACGCTGCAATTGCTCGGCTGGGGGTTCCCAAATTGGATACTGAATTTGGTGATCAAATAGGTAGCCGGATGCTCGAACCACTACCATTTGCGCCACCTGTTCTGCTAGGGAAAGGTTATTTAGATCAGGCAGTGACTTTGGGAGAGAATTCAAGCTTGTGCTCCAGAAATATCGTCTTCGAGTTGCTTGCTCTGGCGTTCTTGAGAAAGCTGATTCAGTAAGTTCAGCATCTGATCGCCTCCTTCGAGACCACGGTCTTCAATAAACATCACCTCTGGTGTGCGACGCAGGCGAATCCGCCGACCTAGTTCTCGGCGAACATAACCTGTAGCTGATTTTAATCCAGCCATTGTTTTAGATCTTGCCTCATCAGTGCCATAGATACTGACATAGATCTTAGCGTGCTGCAAGTCGCCAGAGACATCAACGTTGGTAATGCTAACCATTCCACTACCGACCCGGTCATCTTTGATATCGTTAAGCAACATTTGACTAACCTCCTGTTGAATTAGGGAGGAAACCCGATAAACACGGCGATTTGTAGTCATGACGTTCCCTTTGTTAAAGTATGGGCATCATCGAAAGCTGCGCGCACCCAGTCTAAACCTAGTCTAAACCTAGTCTAAACGGGACTGAAGCCGAGCATCCCACGTAGGGTGAAAACCAAGAATAGAGAAACTCCCACGGCTATGCCAATTAATGCGATCGCAGTTAGGGGGCGGTTTAGTAGTGGTTTTACCAGCAAAAACACGGAATAGAATATTCCTAGAGTAATACTGATTAGATAGCGTGGGTAACGAGATACATTTTTAAAAAAGTCTTCCATTGTCCTATAAACTCTTATAGTGCCATTTTTAATACTGGTAGCACTTTTTTAGCTTCTTCCGTACGTATTCTGGTAATTTGTCATAAACAATGCCAAAAATTTCCCCCCTCTTAGTAAGGGGGGATTCAGGGGAGTTAGCACAGGATAAGTAGGCGCTTTACCCTACAATCACTTACTCAACTCCTTGAGGCAAAAGCTCTCGGTTTTCCTTACGACTGACTTGTACCTTACCCTCTTCATTGACATCAACATAGGCAATATCTCCTTCCTTAATGCGACTGGAGAGAATTTCTTCTGCCAGCACATCCTCCAACAACCGCATGATGGCTCGGCGTAATGGTCTGGCACCGTAGCTGGGGTTGTAACCCTCTTCGATCAAACGGTCTTTGAACTTCTCGCTGACTTCTAGAGTAATGCCTTGTTCGTACAGACGACCAAACACTTCTTTTAACAGAATCTTGGCAATGTCCTTGACTTCTTCTTTGGTCAACTGACGGAAGACGATAATCTCATCTAAACGATTCAGGAACTCTGGGCGGAAGTACTGTTTAAGTTCTTCGTTCACTAGATTCCGAATTCGATTATATTGGGATTCCGCTTGATTATCGCTGAACTCGAAGCCCAGTTGTCCGCCACCCTTTTCTATAACCTTGGAACCGATATTCGAGGTCATGATCAGCAGGGTGTTCTTAAAGTCTACCGTCCGACCCTTGGAGTCAGTCAACCTGCCATCCTCTAGGATTTGCAGCAGCATATTGAACACATCTGGGTGTGCCTTTTCAATTTCATCGAACAGCACTACTGTGTAAGGACGACGACGCACTGCCTCAGTTAGTTGACCACCTTCGTTGTAGCCCACATATCCAGGAGGCGAACCTACCAACTTACTAACGGTATGGCGCTCCATGTATTCGGACATATCTAGGCGCACCATGGCTTCTTCAGACCCGAAGAAGTAAGCTGCCAATGACTTAGCTAATTCTGTCTTACCGACCCCTGTAGGTCCAGAGAAGACAAAACTGGCAATAGGACGGTTGGGATTCTTTAAGCCTACCCTTGCTCGACGAATTGCTCGGGAAACGGCTTTAACCGCATCTTCCTGACCAATCAGGCGTTGATGCAGGGTATCTTCCATGTGCAGTAGTTTCTCTGACTCTGATTCAGTCAGTTTTTGTACCGGCACACCAGTCCAAGAGGCAACAATGTGAGCAATGTCCTCTTCATCTACAACTGGGCTGTCATCAGTACCCCGAGACTCGCTCTTCTTGCTTTGGGCAATTGAGCGAATTTCCGCCTTTATTTCCATTTCGCGATCGCGTAGTTCCCCTGCTCGATCAAAGTCCTGGGAGCGTACCGCATCATCTTTTTCTTTTAGGACCTGACGCAGTTCTTTATCTAGCTCTTTCGCTGCTGGGGGCAACTGGGAGTTAATCAAACGCACTCGGCTTCCTGCTTCATCGATCAGGTCAATTGCCTTATCTGGCAGGTAACGGTCGGAAATATAACGGTCTGAGAGGTTTGCTGCTGCTTCGAGAGCCTCATCGGAAATTTTCAATTTGTGGTGTTGCTCGTAGCGCTCCCGCAAGCCGTATAGAATCTCAATAGTTTCTTCTACTGACGGTTCACCGACCATTACTGGTTGGAAACGACGTTCTAAGGCTGCATCCCGCTCAATGTGTTTGCGGTACTCATCCAAAGTTGTCGCTCCAATGCACTGCAATTCTCCTCTTGCTAAGGCTGGTTTGAGGATATTTGCCGCATCAATTGCGCCTTCAGCTGCACCTGCACCAATCAGGGTATGAACCTCGTCAATCACCAGGATTACGTTAGATGCCTGACGAATTTCATCCATAATTTTTTTCAGGCGTTCTTCAAACTCACCCCGGTATTTGGTTCCAGCGACCAGTAAGCCAATATCGAGGGTAACGACTCGCTTTTCTTCCAAAATGTCTGGAACATCATTGTTAGCGATTCGTTGGGCTAAGCCTTCTGCGATCGCAGTTTTTCCTACCCCTGGTTCTCCGATCAATACTGGGTTATTCTTGGTACGGCGTCCCAATATCTGGATTACCCGTTCTATTTCCTTTTCCCGTCCTACTACTGGATCTAGCTTGCCTTCACTAGCCATCTGGGTTAGGTTCGAGCCAAACTCATCGAGAGTAGGAGTCTTTGTACGACCTTGAGATGCTCCTGCTGTGACTTCCGCCGTTTCACCCAACATTCGGATAACTTGGGTTCTTACTTTAGACAGGTCTACTCCTAGGTTTTCCAAAACCCTAGCCGCTACGCCTTCTCCCTCCCGTATTAGCCCAAGTAGCAGATGTTCTGTACCAATGTAGTTATGGCCTAGCTGGCGAGCTTCTTCTAGGGATAGCTCCAGAACCCGCTTTGCTCTGGGGGTAAAGGGGATTTCGACAGCAACGAAGCCGGAACCCCTGCCAATAATTTTCTCAACTTCAATCCGAGCGTCTTTGAGATTTACGCCCATAGATTTGAGGACCTTGGCAGCTACGCCAGTTCCTTCTCCAATCAAACCCAGGAGGATTTGCTCTGTGCCTACGAAATTATGACCTAGGCGACGTGCTTCTTCCTGAGCCAGCATGATCACCTTAATGGCTTTTTCTGTAAAGCGTTCAAACATGGCGTATTCCCATCACCTGTTGCATGCCCGTGTAAGCTGATTCTAGCACAGGTAAATCAGCCCACCGTTGATTTTTACACAACTCGCAGCAATTGAAACAGTTATTTACTTACTTCCGATGCCATTTCTGGTGATTAGCCATTAAGCAATTTCCAGGTCTTTAGTGGCCAAGCGCTGTTTAATTTCCTGGTAACAATCGGCCATTGTTTTCTCAAATTCAGGGGTTTTCAGACCCCCCCGCCATAGAATCAGAGCATCCTCCCCAGTGTCTTTGTAATACTTTCTACGTCGTCCTGCTTCAGTGAAGCCGAACTTTTGGTAAAGAGCCAGTGCTGCTTGATTAGATGGTTTCACCTCTAAGGTTGCCCACTCTAAATTACGCTGTTTAGCATCCTGTAGCAAGGAATAAAGCAGTAATTGACCCAAACCTTGACGTTGGTAGTCAGGATGCACTGCCAGAATGATAATATGGGCTTCCTCCAAAATTGACCAAAAACAACCTAAGCCTACCAGGCAATTGGGTAATGAGGTGATGGGAACACCTGTGCCTTCAAGGAAAGTTTCTTTTTTGCCCCCTTTTGGAGGAGCTTCCAAAACCAACAACTGACTGTTGGGGCTATCCAACTCTCGCTCGTAACCCGACCGAGTCCAAAGTCCACCAAAACACAGCTGATCTAGTGCCACTGCGGCACTTAGGTGCTCTGCTTTGAGGGGTTTAAGTTTTAAGACAGTCACAGCCTTCAATTGTACACTGATTAACGAGACGCAAGTTCCAACTCTAAAGCAAAATCAGGAAAATAATTACATAATGCTATCGACTCAACCCACTCAGGTTCAGAATTCAGGGCTTCAGTATCTCAATTCATCTATCACTCCAGACCCAAACAATGGTGGGTCAAACCCCTCACCGAATCAGAAACTGCTACCTCTAACCGCCAAAGTTAACAGCCGTGACTGCTTGGAAATTGGTGGTTGCGATGTGACGACTCTAGTCGAGCAATTTGGCTCCCCCCTTTACATTGTGGACGAAGTAACCTTTAGAACTGCTTGTCATCAGTATCGGGAAGCCTTTGCTAACTACTACCCCGGAGAATCTCTAGTCCTCTACGCTTCTAAAGCCTGGAATTGTTTAGCAATTTGTGCGATCGCAAACTCTGAAAGCCTCGGAATCGATGTGGTTTCTGGTGGTGAGCTCTACACTGCTCTACAAGCTGGTGTTAGTGCTGACAAACTCTATTTCCATGGCAATAATAAATCTACTAGTGAACTGGAACTAGCTACCGAGAGTGGCTGCACCATCGTAGTGGATAACTGGCTGGAGTTAAAAACCCTGGCTTCGCTACCACAAGAGAGTATCCGGATCATGATTCGCTTGACCCCAGGGATCGAGTGTCACACCCACGATTACATTCGCACTGGTCACCTAGACAGTAAGTTTGGCTTTGATCCCGATACCTGGGATGAAGTTTTTACCTTTATCAGCCAACACCCAACCCTCAACTTTGTTGGTTTACACGCCCATATTGGCTCTCAGATTTTTGAGAGGCAACCCCATCAAGATCTGGCCAAAGTGCTCGTCGAGTGTATTGTTAAAGCAGCTGACTACGATTTGCCAGTAGAACAGATCAATGTAGGAGGAGGCTTAGGGATTTGTTATCTAGAATCCGATGACCCTCCTACTATTGATGATTGGGTCAAGGGAGTCTGTGACTCGGTTGTTGCTGCTTGCACTTCTCGGCAACTCGTCCTACCGAAACTGCTATCGGAACCCGGACGTTCCATTGTTGGTCCAGCCTGTGTAACCGCCTACACTCTGGGCAGTTCTAAAGTCATCCCCGAAATCCGGACTTACTTGACAGTTGATGGAGGTATGTCAGATAATCCTCGTCCGATTACCTACCAATCCGTTTATCGCTCTGTGGTTGCCAACCGGATGTCAGATCCCCTAACCGAAAAAATCACAATTGCTGGTAAACATTGTGAATCAGGGGACATTTTGATTAAAGATGCTACCTTACCTCAAACTCAACCAGGAGATATTTTAGTCGTAATGGCTACTGGTGCCTACAATTACAGTATGGCATCTAATTACAATCGGTTACCCAGACCAGCAGCAGTTTTAGTCAAGGACGGAGAAGCCCAGGTGATTGTGCAGCGGGAAACTTACCAAGATTTAATTCGCCTAGATCGAATCCCAGAACGACTCACCCAGAGCAGAAATTAGCTAAAAGCTAAAAGCTAAAAGCTAAAAGCTATTGGTTGTTGATGGTTGACTTTTGGCTAACCGCCAATACTTAACCATTAACCATTAACCATTAACTTTTTAATAACTAATCACTTGGCTGACGCTAAAATCAAGCCAGTTCGATTCCATCTCCATCCTTAATTCTTTACTGAACGTTCAATGCCTCCGTTGCCGGGTCCTGGTACTGACCATAGCTGGGCTCAGTCATTGTTGCTTCACAGCATCGATGTTGGGTTGGTTCTAGCCCTTACTTATCTTGTGCTCCTCATCATTGGGGAGCGACGCACCTTATGGATGGTTCGAGGGCTAATTGTCCTGATGTTAGCCGCAGCAGTAAGTAATAGGTTAGGGTTGACGCTATTGAGTTTTGTGCTAGAAAAGTTGGTGGTTGGCTCAGCTGTGGCAATGGCTGTCATCTTCCAGTCAGAGTTTCGTCGATTTCTTGAACAGTTAGGTCGAGGAGAGATTGTGCAGTTGTTTCAAGGACAACGACGTCCCACTCCTAAGCCTGACAGTGTAATCAATGAAATCGTAGACGCGGTCAAAGAGTTGTCTCAAAATCGAGTTGGCGCTTTGATAACTTTAGAAACCAATGGTCCAATTGATGAGCGGGATGTTTCTGTACCCGGTGTTCAGCTAAATGCTGAAATTTCTAAAGAACTACTGCAAACCATTTTCCAAACAACTACGTTGTTACACGATGGAGCTGTATTAATTCGTGGCTCTCGGGTTGTGGCTGCGGGGGTGATTTTGCCTCTTTCTGAGCGCACAGCCTCTCGGAAGCTGGGTACCCGCCATCGGGCTGCAATGGGAATTACAGAACGTGTCGAAAATTGCCTTTGTATTGTTGTATCTGAAGAGACGGGTTCAATTTCTTTGGCGGAAAAAGGAGGATTGTACCGACCACTAACTAGCACGAAACTCAAACAATTGCTAGAGGAACGATTTTCTCCAGTCGTGGATCGTGAGGTAGTTGCTCCAGGTCTACGCAACCTAGGTCGCCAATTCAAGTCCCAGGGACGGGTGCTAGTTTCACGTTTCCTCCGTCTTCCATCATCAACGTCTCAAGAGAAAAAATAACTGCTATGCAAACTATCCTAAACAAATTACCAAGCGACCTTTCACCAGACCGTTTGCCTAGACATGTGGCAGTGATTATGGATGGCAATGGTCGCTGGGCAAAACGCCGGGGACTACCTCGAGTTATAGGACATCGGCAAGGGGTGGAGGCTCTGAAAAAACTACTGCGTTGTTGTGATGATTGGGGAATCAAAGCCCTTACCGCCTATGCATTTTCTACAGAAAACTGGGGACGTCCCTTAGAAGAGGTGGAGTTTCTGATGACCTTGTTCGAGCGAGTTTTGGCTAGAGAACTTCAAGAAATGATGGAGGAGAATGTTCGGATTCAGTTTGTGGGAAATTTGACCGCCTTACCCCCATCGTTGCAAGCACAAATTGAGCATTCTATGAATGAAACTCTCAATAATACTGGCATTCAGTTTACTGTGGCTACTAACTACGGGGCCCGCCAGGAAATTATACAAGCCTGTCGAGCCATTGCTACTCAGGTCCAACTTGGTCACATCCAACCAGATGACATTGACGAAGCCCTATTTTCACGCCATCTCTACACTGCCAATATCTGTGACCCAGACTTGCTAATTCGCACTAGTGGGGAAATGCGCTTGAGCAATTTCCTACTTTGGCAAATGGCTTATGGGGAACTTTACATCACAGATACCCTATGGCCAGATTTTGACCGTGGAGAGTTTCACCGTGCTTTGTCTACTTATCAGCAGCGTGAACGTCGGTTTGGCAAAGTCTAAGAATGGTGAAAGGTTTTTTAGTTGTTCGCTTTTGGCGTTCCTTGTAGGGTAGGTTTTTTAGTTGTTCGCCTAGGGAACAACCTTATAACTTTCAACCTTCTAACCTTGCCCAAAAGGCCACGCTATAAGGGACAACCTTATAACTTTCAACGACTGCAGACCCTTCACCTACTAAGGACCACAGAAAACTGCATCTTCTATATCTTTGCGGCTGAGGGAATACTTGAAAGATCGTTGAATATCTTGTCCATCTTCCCCAGACTTGACGTAGCGCACGATTAACTCCTCTACCTCAAGGCAAAGTTCTGCTTTCCAGGTAGGTCGATCAACACGCCAGCAATGTAGATCATTACTGTCTTGTTCACATCCTAGTATTTTCAGCCACCTCTCTATTTCAGGTAGAGGGTGGTTATACAAGGGGGTATCACCTGGCGGAAGTGTCATATCGAGTCCGATTAACTATTTATAATTCTTGGTGGTACATCAGTAGAAAATTGAACATTGTCAATGGTCACGTGACCATTTTCAATTAAAAATTAAGACAATTAACAATTAAGACAATTAACATTTATGGGATAAACCCTATTATAAGGGATTAACATTATAAGGGATTAAACAGACTTAATATTATAAGTTATTCTGAGAGATGGGTTATCTGGGGATTTTGGGCTGATTGGTTATTAACCGGTATTTGACTATCCAAATTATCAGGTTTCGCCTGTTGAATAAAATTAATCTCGGGTAAGGTAAGCAAATCATGACCACTGGGTTTAGAAATTAGCAGAGCAGCTTCACCTTGGGTTAATCCAATAGCTATGGCTAGTAGTAAGCAGCCTAAAAAGGTTAGTCCTAAAATGAATAGGACAAAAATCTCCCCAGCTGAAAGGGGGCGGTCAGTGGGATCAAGGTACGCTGAGGACGAGGAGCTTGGTGGCTTTTGATTAACTGGATTGTTTAAACTAGGGGGTGGCTGAATAACATTGAGGCGGGAATAACCAATTTTTTGGTCATAGATTGCTCGTCGCTCTGGATTACTTAGGGTAGCATAGGCTTCCTTCAGCTTTTGGAATTTAATCGTGGCAGTTTCAGTGGGTAAGTCGGTTGTATCAGGATGATAGCGCTTACTGAGTTGCCGATAGGCACGCCGGATGGCTATGGGTGATGCACTAGGGTGCAATCCCAGTATTTCGTAATAACTCGTGGAGTTTGGGCTTTCGCGATTCCTAATGTTTTGTCTGACCCGATCTTGTGCCACTTCAGTTTTATCCTAACTGGTTAGACAACGCTTTCGATTATTCTGACATCTGGAAGGATCCTTATCCTTTAAGGATCCTACAAAACCGGACAATTCCGGAAAACTCAAGCAAAACTAGCGCGTATTCTAGGGACCATGGAAGTGGTTATCTTGACCCATGCTTAGATCACTCCTTTTCAACTAAGGTTTAGCTAATTACTTTATCTAGAACTAAATTAGGTTAAATGTGACACGCCACGCCACGAATTGCTGACAACAACAGCCACCCCAAGGTATTAACCCGAAAATCAAACAGAGTTACATCCAGCAGATTGAATAGAGTACAGCTGCCAAAAGCCACCAGATAACTGAACAGAATTAAGTTGTCTTGATGCCAATCTTGTCTAGTGGTAGTGGTCGCAACGGTTGACCAAACCCTTAATAGTTGGATACCTTGAACCATAATCCAGCCAACTAATCCACTCAACATCAGTGTGCCTGGGATGCCAGTTTCAGCAGTCAACATTAGAGGTAGATTATGGGGATGACCAAGCCAGACTTCCATTTGTGACTGGTAAAGAGGAGTGAAATTGCGTAACCCCCAACCAAACCAGGGACGTTCCTGAATCATTGACCAAGTAAATTTCCACTGGGTTGTCCTCAAGGTAGCGATGGGTCGGTCGGGATACAACTGGTCAGACAATCGCATCCAAAAGTATGCTGGGACAATACTACGCAGCCATTGACGCCCTAGCATTGGACCAAATGATGCCCACAGAATACTACCAACAGCAGCAGTAACTGCTGTCACCAGCCAGTACCAACCTAAGTAAAGGGCAAAGGCAAGGCAAGCCAAAACAGCGATTATCCAAGCATTGCGGGAGTTGGTCAAAACTAATGCGATCGCATCACCGATCACCACCACACTCAAGAACAACAGCGGATAATCAAATCGATGCGAGATCCAACGCCTCCCTTGAAACCTCTCAATCCACAGTCCTATCCCTAAAATTAATGGTATTTGTAGATAAGCGGCTAGGATATTGGCATACAAAAACACTGAATCCATCCGACCTGGAGGATTACCGTTAGCTACCAAGGTTGAACCAAAGACTAGTGATAAGACTTTTGGGCTAGTCCAACCCAAAACCATCTGAGCAAAACCCAGTATAGTTACTGCTAGGGAAGGAATAACTAGAATCCAGGCTAATTGCCTCAGCTGTGCTGGGGTCTGGATGAGGGTAGAGAAAGCAGCGAAAACAGCTAAGAAGGGGATAAAATTCCCTAAACCTAGGAACGCTTCTGTGGGGTTAAATGCTAAGCTAGCAGTAATGAGCAACCAGATACTCAAAATAGCCAAGCCCCAGTTTAGGGGTTTTGATATCATGCTGGCGTACTTTTGCCGCCAAGTATCTCCCACAGCTAGAACTAACCCCACTGCGCCCAAAGCTGGAAACAGGGGAAAGATAAGAGTTCCCAGCTTAGCGCAGTTCCAAGCTATTTCTAGGTGATTGTCTTGATGTCTATTCTTTCCCAAGAACCAATTAACCACTAACCATTACTCTCAATCTAAACTGGTTCCCAGCACTCAGCACGAGTCAGGCGAATTTGTGCTAAGGTTAAGATTGTTGGAATAATCCGACCGTAGTTGGTTGCGATCGCTCTCCAGCCTAAGTCAACAAAGAAATAGCTCCACATGATCGGACCTAGGCAGGCAAAAACACTCCTAGTAACTCCATAACGAGCAGCACTGAGTGCCATTCCCTGTCGTGCTGTTTGTAGTGTAAAGTAGTTCTGAAACTGAGCTGCTGCTGCCAAACCTCCCTTCACTAGGGCTTGTTTAGCCACCTGATAGCGAGCGAAATGCAGGGAAAACTGACGTGCCACCTGTTGTAGTATTATTGGCTTTAGAATCGAGGTCAATGCTAGGGCGCTACCACCTTTGAGTAAAAAGTCGATAGGATTGTGCTGGATTTGTACAGGTAAGGGTTCAGGAAGTTTTGACTTAGCTAAGGATTTCTGTACCTGTACTGTGAGGGATTGCTGCTCTTGGGTTGGTAAGCGTTTCCAGGTTTTCTCCATTAGGTGAAGAAATATTTCTGCTTCCAAGTCAGTTGTAGTCAGACGTTGATAGTAAGGAATTTTGAGGTAACGACAAACTTGAATCAGGGCTTGTCGGTAGGTTACTTCACTCGTTCGTCCCTTCAGTACTGTTACTCCATCTGCTGCCAAGAAGCGAAATCGCTCTTCGAGGGAATCCAACCAAGCTTCACGGTTTTGGCTTTGGATATCGATTGGCTCAGGGAGCTGAAGGTAATCTAAGGGATTAAACCTACGACAGAATAGAATGTCTGTCACTTGTTGTAACTCTTCAACGGTTGCTAACTCTAACGCAGTTCTCAGCTCATCCAACGTTCTTCCCTCCACAACCCCGTTTTTTGTGCTGTCCTCTATTCTACTCCTATCAGTTTTCTAGTAGGAGTTTGAATCTAGTTTGATGTATTAAGCTGTTAGGCATTTGGCAGCTATGCTGAAGCGACGGCTTGGCCTTTATGGGGGGATTTGTCCTACTCGCGCTTTGCATCAAGACACGGACAAGAGTTTCAGGTTTTTTTTTGATTTAATCAAGCAATGCAGTCGGCTCCACTAAGACCAGGAGCGAATAAGGGAATTCCCGCCATGGGATTCTTGGGTATTGGCAGGTTTTAGACCTGCCCTTTATTTAATTTAAATATCTCCGATAGCCAACATTTGAATCAACCGAGGTACCCCTGGATCAAACCCAGCTAAATCCCAAGATAGAGGATCTTTGGGGTCAACCAGGGTAATCCCATAAGGAGTAAGGGTGACATACACGGCTTTCAGATTAGGGTTAACCCTCTGGCGGTACTCCGCTAGTGCCTGGGTAGGATGACGCCGTCCTTTTCGCAGATGCTCCTGATTATTGATAATCTGTTCAATCCGATCGAGATTCTCCCGTGCATCGGTTTCCAGCACGCCCAGCTCAGTCAGACAAACCAAGTTACACAGCCGAAGCGCCAATCGGCATTTCATTTGACTCCAATGGTTTTGCTAGAGTTAGGGTATGCGTTCGCGTAGCGTGGCCTACGGCCAATCGCGTAGCGGCTCTGAACGCCCACGCGTGGGCCTTTGGCCTTAAGAGTATCGCAACAGAAGTCTTTACAGTTACCACAGCCGATCCGGATCAGTATGCTACTGTGGTAAACGGTGACTAAATTAAAACTTCCCATAGCCAGAAGCCAAAAGATTTTGAAGAAACTTTCATTGATGAAGAGGCGAGTTCAAGTTACACCCAATTATAAACATCAAAAGATAGAAGACTCAGACGATGGGACACTCAAGGTGCATTTGAAGTCACCACCTGTAGATGGGCTTTGCCAATCAGGAGCTAATTGAGTTGCTGGCTAAAAGGTTTAAGGTACCAAAGTCTCGTATCCAAATTAAGTCAGGTTTATCCTCAAGGAATAAATTGATTGAAATCAACACCAATCCCTAGCTAGCTGCCATAGGTTACCCATGCAATACCGTCATGATTAGCCCAAATGTAACTTAAATCCCTGGAATAGCAGGATAAGCGCGGACAAGACAACCATCCCAAATCCAAAAATCCCAGTTGAGAGCCTTCGTGCTCAGCGCGGAACTAGAGTCCACACAGCGCCAGACTGACAAGCAATCGGATATGCTTAGTTTTGGTGTATTAGTATTTTATTTAAACAACACAAGTGTCAATCTCTTCATCTACTGCCCCAGAAGTCAGCACACTTCAGAAAACGGTAGTTACTATCGTTATCGCCATGTCCCCTTTGGGAGTAATCGCTGCGATAGTAGTTATGTTGCTTCAGAAACTGAACGTCCAGCCTCTCGATATTGGTCTTTTTCTCGGGATGTACATCCTGAATTTCATCGGTATTACCGTCGGGTATCACAGGCTTTTTAGCCATCGTGCCTTCCATACTGGACCTTTTATAAGGGCATTCTTAGCCATTGCTGGATGTATGGCAGCTCAAGGACCAGTCACTAGCTGGGTTCACCATCATCGCTGCCATCATATTTACTCTGACCAAGACGGAGACACTCACTCACCCCATCTTCACCAGGGAGGATTTTGGGGATTTATCCAAGGGTTTTGGCATTCCCATATTGCTTGGATTGTGAATGTGGATTGGCAGCCTCCCTATAAGTATGCTCCTGACCTAATCAAGGACAAGCTGATCCGAAGAATAGACAACCTCTACGTCTTTTGGGTATTGCTGTCCCTGTTAATTCCTGGTTTCCTGGGTGGAGTCTTGACTGGTTCTGTCTCAGGAGTCTTAGGTGGTTTAATCTGGGGCGGAGCATTTCGGATTTTTCTGGTTCGTCAAATCACCTTTTGTGTCAACTCAGTTTGCCACTTGTGGGGAAACGAGCTGTTTACTACCTCTGATATGAGCAAGAACAATCCTATCGTCGCCATCTTGACCCTTGGTGAAGGGTGGCACAATAATCACCATGCCTTTCCCAACTCAGCAAGATTTGGACATTATTGGTGGCAACTTGACCTGGGTTGGTTATTCATCCTGCTGCTTCAGCGCTTAGGACTGGCCTGGAATGTAAAATTACCATCCTCAGACCAACTGCAACCTACAACCATCTAATCCCAGGATTAAGAATTTCAGGTGAACTACCCCTCGCTGCCCACGACGCCCCCTTGCGAGGGGCTTTCTAGTTCAAGGAGTACTGTCTTGTAGACCCTTGATAGACAATCTATCTAGATGTTCCCTCCCCCTGTTAAACTATAAAAGAATATTTTGCTCAAAGCTAAGGTTGTAAAGCCTTGGGATTCAAGACCAGGCTGCGCTATGATCGCGCGTCGGATGTCAAATCCAGGAGTGCTAACTATTAGTAGCAAACCTCATCAAAGGTTAGCAAATATGTATAAAGCTCTTCAAACTAAACTAAAGCTAAATAACCATCAGAAAACTTTGATGGCTAAACATGCAGGGTATTCTCGATGGGTTTATAACTGGGGATTGGCTTTATGGCAACAAGCTTACTCAGAAGGGCTAAAGCCATCAGCTAGTAAGCTCAGAAAGCTTTTTACCAATCACGTAAAGCCTCAATACCCTTGGATGAATCAGTTATCCTCCAAAGTGTACCAATACGCTTTTATTGATTTAGGAGAAGCTATAGCGCGATTTTTTAAAGGTAATGGTGGATACCCTAGATTTAAGAAAAAAGGAGCCCATGATAGCTTTACTATTGATAATTCTGGAGCACCAATTAAACTCTCAGGCTGCAAGCATAAACTACCATTACTAGGTTGGGTGAGGACTTATGAGCCTTTGCCAGAAGTGACGACAAAGAAAATTACCATATCTCGTCAGGCTGACGGTTGGTATCTAAGTTTTCATTATGGACATGAACCAAACCCAACCCCAAAGCAAATAGATGTAGTGGGAGTAGATTTAGGGGTCAAGGCATTAGCCGTACTAAGTACTGGGGAAATTATATGTGGTTCTAAACCTTATCGCCAAGCCAAAAAACAACTAGCGAGGTGTCAGCGTGACTTGTCCAGAAAAGTTAAAGGTTCTCAGAACTGGTACAAAGCCGTAAACCGACTAGCAAAAAAACATCAGAGAGTAGCCAACATTCGCAAAGATACATTACATAAACTGACTGCCTACTTAGCTAAGAACCACGGCACGGTAGCAATTGAAGATTTGAATGTATCAGGCATGATGGCTAATCACAGGCTAGCTGGGTCTGTTGCTGACCAAGGGTTTTACGAATTCAAGAGACAGCTGGAATACAAATGTGAATGGTATGGCTCAAAGTTAGTCATTGTAGACAGATTCTACCCATCATCTCAACTGTGTTCAAGTTGTGGGCATCGTCAAAAAATGACCTTGAAAATCAGGACTTACAACTGTCCTAAGTGTGGGTTGAGTCTTGACAGAGACTTAAACGCAGCAATTAATTTAAAAAACGCCGTAGGCTCTATGGTGTCTGCCTGTGGACGGAGTGCTGCCGACAGTTCCGGAAGAAGCAGGAAATAAACAGCTTTAACGAGCTTTGGTGAGTTTTGCAGAAGTTTTATGGAGCAGAAAAACATTAGTGCTAACACTTGGCGTAAATATTGACCATATTGCCACAATTCGTCAGGCGCGGCGCACTGTAGAACCTGACCCAGTGGCAGCAGCGGTGTTGGCAGAGCTTGCTGGTGCTGATGGCATCACCGCACATCTAAGAGAAGACCGACGTCACATTCAACAGAGGGACATTGGTCTTTTAAGACAAACGGTGCGAACTCATCTGAATTTGGAAATGGCACCTACCGATGAAATGGTAGCGATCGCTCTAGAGGTCAAACCCGATTACGTTACCCTCGTACCAGAAAAACGAGAAGAAGTGACTACCGAGGGAGGGCTAGATGTAGCAGGGCAAATGCCTCGCCTTAGTGAGGTTGTAGCCCAGTTACAGAGCACTGGCATTCCTGTTAGTTTATTTATAGACGCTGATCCCGCCCAAATCGATGCTTCTGCTAAAACAAAAGCTAAATTTATTGAGCTGCACACGGGGAGTTATGCAGAAGCTACTGATGAAGTCAGTCAGGCTAAAGAATTAAAAGTTTTGGCCTCCGGATGCCAACAAGCGATTGCTGCTGGCTTACGAGTCAATGCTGGTCATGGTCTTACCTACTGGAATGTTTACCCGGTTGCTTGTATCGAAGGTATGGAAGAACTGAATATTGGTCATAGCATCATTGCTCGGGCATCTCTGGTGGGTATAGAACGGGCGGTCAGAGAAATGAAACAAGCGATGCAAGGTAAATTTTGAGCTTTCCTAAGTAACTGAAACTATGCAAACTTACTACTACGTTTTAGCCAGTCAAAAGTTCTTTGAAGAAGAACCATTGGAGGAAGTACTTCGGGAACGTACCAGGCACTATCATGAACAGGAAAAAGAAATAGATTTTTGGTTAGTCAACCAGCCAGCATTCTTGGAAAGTTCCCAAATGTCCCAGGTCAAGCAAGAATGTCCGCAACCAGCAACGGCGATCATTTCTACTAATCCTAAGTTCATCACCTGGTTAAAGCTGCGCCTAGAATTTGTCAAAACTGGTGAATTTCAGGCACCATCAGATGATATACCTGACCCTCTAGCGTCTCTGGCATCAGTTTAATGGTTAGTTTTTTGCTTCCAAGACAGTGGCTATGGGTCTACTATCTAATCATCTATGACCAGGGAAACAATACAGTTTATTTTACAAATTTTCTCGATAGCACTGGCTGCTTTAGTTGGTGGTGTCTTTGATTCGGTTTATGCTCAACCAATAACTCCTCAATGCCAACCACCACAAAACGGCGAGTACATTTTGTTAGTGCTTAGCCGAATTAGGAAAAATCACGAACAAATTCAAAGAATTTTACCCAATAGCGCAAAAACTGATTTTTGTCAATATTTGGAAGACACAGTAACTCGGGTTGGCGGTTTCAGAGGCATTAACGATGCTAAAGATTGGGCACGCTATCTGGATCAGGTAGTGGGATACTCAGCTTTTGTAGTTCAATCTCCACCGTCAAGCCAACCTAGTACTACTATACAGCCTACTAATAGAGCTTATACTCCTCAGGGATTGGGTGATGGTTATGCAGTTCTGGTGGACTACTTCAATCAACCAGAAGTGGCATCTCGACTAGAGCAACTACTGGGCGTCAATGTGGGCTTGGTTTCTTATGCTCAGCGACCTTACTTACTAACAGTACACACAACTAGTGAAACCCAAGCTAACTCAATCTTAAGGCGACTGAGCGCAGCGGGGTTTTGGGCAATGGTTGTTGATAGTCGCCGAGTTACCCTACTAAAACGTAAGGTGGTTCGCTTGTGAACTACCCCGACCTACTACTTTGAGGTCGGGGCTTCCAGCTTCACGGAAGAACGCCTCAACTTGGACGGACGTCCGCGTTTTGGTCTTACTTCTTCTCCACTGGCGTTGACCTCCCCCGTCCCAGAGGAGGATAGCATTCTGATCCCTTCTGCTCTAATATTCTTCGCCGCATTACCATCTCTGTCGTGATGAGTCCCGCAGCTGGGACAAGTCCATGTCCTTACATCTAATGGGAGCTCTTTGATTTTGTAATGACAATTAGAGCAGGTCTTAGAACTGGGGAACCACCTGTTTATCTCAACCAATACTTTTCCTTCTTTTTCACATTTATAGGAAAGAAAGTTTACAAAGGTTCCCCAGCCTAGATCAGAAATTGCTTTAGCTAGTTTATGGTTACGAACCATGCCCTTGACATTTAGGTTTTCGACTACCACTACTTGGTTGTTATCAACTATCTTTCTAGATAATTTGTGGAGGTAGTCTTGGCGGACATTTCCAATCTGTTCGTATATCTTAGCTACAATCTTTTTGGCTTTTCTGCGCCTGTTACTGCCCTTTTTATTCCGGGCAGCAATACGTTGCTTTTTAGCTAGTTTCTTTTCGTATTTAGCTAGATGTTTGGGATTGCTGAACTTAGAGGTCTTTTCGCCGTCGTAGGTAATCGCAAAATCCTTGATACCCAAATCAATACCGATCGCTTTTAGCGGGTCCTTACGGACCATCACGTTCCCGTCTTTAGACGGCTTTGTCCCATCTGATTCGTACTCCATTAGAACGGAAGCATAGTACTTTCCAGAAGGATTTCTGCTAACCGTTACAGTTTTGATTTCCCCGTCCAATGGTCGATGAATTACTGCCTTAACAACTCCCAGTTTCCCGGGGAATTTAAGACAGTCGCCCACTTGTTTTACTTTCTGGGGATACTGTATCGATTGGCGATGATGATATGATTTGAACTTGGGGTATTTTGCTCTGCCTTCAAAGAAATTTTGATATGCACGACTAAGATTGAGACTCACGGATTGTAATACCTGAGAATAACAATCTTTTAGCCATTCAGTCTCTTTTTCTTTTTTGAGTTTCGGCAACATGGAATTGAGTGCAGATTGTTTCAAGCCTTTGCCAGTTTCTTTATAGGTTTCTATGCACTGATTGAGAGCATAGTTCCACCACCAGCGAGCACAACCAAAGTGCTGAGCTAATATATGAACTTGCTCTTGGGTGGGATAAATCCTGACTTTTACGGCCTTATGTGTCACTGCATTTTCCTCTGTTTTCGACCTCTGTTACTATTATATATATTTCGCATTAACGTGTCAAGCTAATTTCGTCCCCTCAAACTCCCCTACTCGTTAAATAGTCCCCTTTTAAGTAGGTAATGGCAAATTACCAATTAACACGATCGATCAATAAGCCGTTGCTGCTATGCAAGAAATAGCGATACCTAATACCAAACCAACAAGCACCTGAAAGGGTGTATGACCTAATAATTCCTTAAGGCGGTCTTCTTTTAACTCTTTGTCTTCGCTAAAAAACTGATCGATAATTTGGTTGAGAATTCGAGCTTGCTTACCGGCAGCTTGCCTGACACCAGCAGCATCATACATGACTATGATGGCAAACACTAAAGCGATCGCAAACTCTGGAGAAGCCCATCCTACTGTTTGTCCTACACCAAATGCCAAGGCAGTGACGAGTGCTGAGTGAGAACTAGGCATTCCACCAGCAGTTATCAATACCTGAAGATTAGGTTTGCGATTTTTGGTTAGATCAACCAAAAACTTAAATAGTTGAGCTACCAGACAAGCAATGAGCGCAACCAGCAACACCTGGTTGTTTAGGATGTCGCTAAAGTCCTGCATAATTATTTATTTTAAATTGGTCATTGGTCATCGATAACTCAGCATTGGGGAAACGATGAAGGATGAATGATCAAGTATTAATTATTAAGTATCTTCCCCCGATAGCGTCCCTTATAGGGTATAATCAAGGATGAAGTATGTTTTTTTTGGTGTTCCTGTAGGCTAGGATTAAACACTTCATCCTTTAACTGTCGTTGGCCTTACCCCAATACCAAGTACCTTAATGAGTGCGATTCACAATAAAATCAGCGATCGCAATCAGGGGTTGAGCCTTTTCCCCAAAGGATTCCATTTGAGCTTTTGCCTCATTAACCAGCTCTTGGGCTTTGGCTTTTGATGCCTCTAGCCCCCAGAGGCTAGGATAAGTTGCCTTTTGTGCTTTAAGATCCTTACCTGCTGTTTTACCCAGTTCCTCCTGGGTCGCAGTTATGTCTAGGATGTCATCGACAATTTGAAATGCTAAACCAATATTTTGGGCATATTTGGATAGCCTTTGTAAGTTAGCTGTCGTTGCCCCTGCCAATATTCCACCACAAACTACACAGGCTTCTAACAAAGCACCAGTTTTATGAGTATGGATAAAGGTGAGCGTTTCTTCTTTAATATCCGACTTACCTTCTGATTCGAGATCAAGCACTTGACCCCCAACCAATCCGGATGCCCCGACTGCTCGACCCAACCAGGCAACTACCTGCAAAACTTGGGGAGCTGGTACATTTTTAGTTTGAGCCGCCGCATATTCAAATGCATACGCTAATAAACCATCACCTGCGAGGATGGCAATGTCCTCACCAAAGACTTTGTGGTTAGTTAGTTTACCCCGACGGTAATCGTCATTGTCCATTGCTGGTAGGTCATCATGAATCAATGACATGGTATGGATCATTTCCAGAGCGCAGGAGGTTGGCATTGCCATCTCCACCGTGCCACCCATAAGCTCACAGGTAGCTAAGCACAGAATCGGGCGCAAGCGTTTACCTCCAGCCAAAAGAGAATAACGCATTGCTTCGTAAATTTTGTCGGGCTCCATTCGGGGCAGAGCCTGGTCTAAAGCTGACTCAATTAGAGCCTTTCGGTCTTTTAAGTAAGTTAGTAAGTCTAAACTTGGGGATTCCCTCTTGGGGGTAGGTCGCCCCTCCGTCGCTACCATGCCTTGATTCCTTGATTATCTGATTCCTCTAACAATTTTACGGGGCTGGGGGTCTTCTTGAAACTACCTTGTCTAATTCTCCTACTTCTCGTTTGATGGACAAAACTCTTTACTGATGCTACTTAGGATTGTCGAGTTTTGAAATTTATCAGTAGCGCTAAACTAAAGTCTAACCCTGTCAATCCCCACATTTAATATGTTCATAAAACTTACAACACAGATTTTTAATATTTTTATATTTTATACCTTTCAGTTTTTTTTAACAAAAAAACCGCTATCCATCCCCCTCCTACTTCGTGAGGAGGGGGATGGATAGCGGACTAGAAACTTGACTTTACACCTTGACGCTTTAATGAAAAGTATATATAATGGTAAATCAGGTCGATAAAAGGATGGAATGCAGTGAAGCACAAAGCCGTTAAAGTAAGAATTTATCCTACTCTTGAGCAAACTCAAATCCTTGCTCAACATTTTGGTTGTGCTCGTTGGTGGTGGAATTATGCGCTAAATCAATGCATAGAAACTTACAAAGAAACGGGGAAAGGCTTGACTCAGTCTGCTCTCAATTCCATGCTGCCAAAACTCAAAAAAGAAGAAGAGACTGAATGGTTAAAAGATTGCTACTCTCAGATATTACAGTCCGTAAGTCTCAATCTTAGCCGTGCATATCAGAACTTTTTTGAAGGTAGAGCAAAATATCCTAAGTTCAAGTCATACCACCATCGCCAATCCATTCAGTATCCTCAAAACGTCAAGCAAGTTGGTGATCGCCTTAAATTTCCTGGAAAATTGGGAATTGTCAAAGCAGTGATTCATCGGCCATTAGACGGGGAAATTAAAACGGTAACAGTTAGCAGAGATCCTTCTGGGAAATATTACGCTTCTGTTTTGATGGAATACGAGTCCAAAGGAATAAAGCCATCAACAGAGGTGCGATCCGTGGCGAATTTAATTCGCCAAGGTCAAGCGCACCTAGGAAAGGTGATTGGGATTGACTTGGGCATTAAAGATTTTGCTATTACTTACGATGGCGAAAAGACCTCTAAATTTTGCAATCCTAAGCCTATAGCTAGATCCGAGAAAAAATTAGCTAAGAAACAACGTATTGCAGCCCGAAAAAAGAAAGGCAGTAATAAGTGCAGAAAGGCTCGCCGGATTGTAGCTAAGGTATATGAACGTATTGGAAATGTCCGCCAAGACTACTTACATAAACTATCCAGGAAGATTGTAGATCAGAACCAGGTAGTAGTAGTTGAAAACCTAAA
>NZ_JAAHIG010000079.1:0-29438 GCF_010692305.1 Moorena sp. SIO4G3
AAACCCTTGAAATGCTGATTCTCCCGTAGGTTGGGTTAGCGATAGCGTAACCCAACAAAAGCCTGACTGGTGTTGGGTTTCGTTGCCTCAACCCAACCTACGCCATGATCTTTTGTCAGTCAACCAGGGTTTCTCAAATCAGGGAAACTGAACTGAGTTCATAAATACTAGGAAGGCATGATCACCTCCAAAATCTGCTCTGTAGATTTTTCTTAAATAAACTGTGAATTAATTGAAGTAAATTGGAGAAAGCCTCACGAGTGAGAGTGTGGAGTCGTTGACCAATAGTGGACTGGTTTTCAGGAGTCCAGTTAAACTTTTCAGATTTTCTACCACTACAACTAGCGGTTTGAAGTAGTGACTGCGCTACACAACTTAAACAGAAGTGACGTTTAACCGCTTCTTGGTTCCGTAACTGAGCCGATTCAAAACCCACAAATTGTTTGGAGAACTAAAAAAAAATTTCGACTGACCAACGATAACTCCATGTAGAAAATACTCGGGAAGCATCCCAATGTAAAGCATCGGTTAATAGAAATCTAGGGGTATCACTTAGGTCAGATTGTTCATGAATAATTACCAATCGTTTTCGACCATACTTTTTGAGACGAATTACTTTGGTAAAAGCCCAGATATCCCGGTGTTAACCATAGCGACATCGAAAGAATTTATGACGAAAAATTTCGGGATAGTTTGTTTTTAAACCGGATGCTACACTATCAACCCGTTGCCATTGATTATTCCCTAAAATATGGCGTGAACACTCAATCTCACTGACCCAGTGTTTTCCAGAAGATTCTATTAATTCGGTTTTCGGATGAGATAAAATTCCTTTCTTGATGCAGTCGCTCATGGGGGGAACCACGGCAGTCGCTCATGGTTTGAAGTTACCGTAAGATAGTGGAGCCTTATTAACAAATATTTAACCCTTTTCTGCATAACCTGCTAACTATAAAGGCTCCACTATCTAAGGTTTCGTCTCCGGGGGAGACCCCCAAGACCGCGCTGCCTTCCCAAGACCGCGCTGCATCGCTGGTCAAAGGCATAATCGGCATCAGGAAATAGAACTTCTGACTCGATTTGACGAACTAGCTCTATTGCTATCTCTGTTCGCTTACGATCAGCCAGTCTATTTTTTTGATAATGAAATAATTCTAGTAATCGCTCCCGGACTTGCTCGAGTTGCTCATAATTTTATTTCCCAGTCATCTCTAAATATGCTAATTCTTATTTTTCATATAATGGTTGTTGAACTTCTACTGCTATTCCATCTACTCTCTGTTGATTTGAACCTACTGCTGTTACTACTGTTTGATAATTACTCCAACATCGATTTACCTAATCATAAGCCACTTTTGAACCCCAAATTTTATGACTATAAGGGTGGTAGGAAAATGTCCTTTTCCTAGCTATTACTTCTCTTCCTTTTCCTTGATGTATCGGAGCTAATACTCTTGAGTGCTGTGCCATCAAGAATTGATGTTTCCACCCCGCTTCAAATACCGCTTCGTGCATCCCACGTCTACTGGTCTGTTTTCCCTGGGACCATAGGATTTGATTGTAAATTCCTTGTAGAGTTTTGTTTGAACTCATCAATAATCCGCTGATCTAGCGACTAATATGCTGAAATCCGGCTTCTTTCCCAAAAACTTGACGATAAGATTTCAGACACTTCTTTATTGTTGCTGGGATGCCAACCGCAGGGGAGCATTTTCCTGTCATACCTCTGTGTTCTCAGTTTCCCACATTTCCTCTGTCTTTTCCCATCTTGTCCAATTTCTTCAAGCGCGATTGCCCTAACCTTATAATTCGTGTTAGTGAGGTACTGCTGTCTACGCAAGACGGTGAAAATACACACCCGATACTCGGGTGCCCCGAATATAGATTTTAATTATTTAAATAATCAATATATATGGCTATTTAAAATGTTAATTATGGGTGGTTTGCAACCATGTTTTTCAGGATTAACGATGGGACGATACACCCATAATAAATAGAAAATTTAGTGTACTTTATTAGCTTGGTTATTTACAAGCCCCAGTTACTGCTGGAGTTGGTTTTTAGAGTTTCCATTTGATTTTCTTAGATACTACCATGGTCGTTTCTTAGGCTTTTCCGCAGGATGCTCCGCAGGATGTGATCGCACTCCTAAACGAAAATCCCGCCCCCAGTTCCCCGGAGCGGGTGAAAATGCCTTATCGAATTTTTTGAACAATACATTATACGGAATTTTAGATTTTTGTCTGTTACCATTTTTACTAAAATGGTGTGTTTACCCAAATATATGAGGTTTTACATGAGTTTTATGAGGTTTTACATGAGGTTTATGAGGTTTTACATGAGGTTTTACATGAGTTTTATGAGGTTTTCCATGAGGTTTATGAGGTTGTCCATGAGGTTTATGAGGTTTTACATGAGTTTTATGAGGTTTTCCATGAGGTTTATATGAGGTTTTATATGAGGTTTTATATGAGATTTTATATGAGGTTTATATGAGGTTTATAAGGCGTTTATTCTGATATAAGTTTTTAAGAGTTAAACAATCAGTATTCAGAGGTTTGTTACTAACGGGACTTAGACAAAAAATGAGGCGAAAATCGGCTCAAACCAAGGTGGATAGAGGTTTTTAGCTTTAAAATGCCTGAAACCCAATATTCATAAGGGTTTCAGACATTTTAAATAAATCGACCTATTTCCCCCTTCCAGAGAAGCTTTCAGTCCCTAAAGCGGCTAAAAAATGTCTAAGTCCCATTAGAAAACTTCTAGAGTTAGAATAAAAGTCAATAAAAAAGGGCCATAAAACTCAATTTATGGTCTTTGAGTTGGACTTTGAACGTGACATTAATGATTGAACCTATCTGAAGATTGAGGAGTTGATTTTCATGGAACGAGCCATGAAGACAGGGATCGCTATGGCGATGTCTCTGTTGCTTGCGCTGTCAGGAATGTTTCCTTGGTTCCCTACAGCCCCAGCTTTCGCTACACAAACCATGACCCGACCCAAACCCAATATCCTCGTGATCATGGGTGATGACATCGGCTGGTTTAACCTGAGTGCCTACAACCGAGGCATGATGGGCTACCGTACCCCCTATATCGATAGCCTTGCCAAAGAAGGTATCATGTTCACCGATTACTATGGGGAACAAAGCTGTACTGCTGGTCGTGCAGCCTTTATCACTGGTCAAGCAACCATACGGACTGGTATGACTAAAGTAGGAATACCTGGTGTAGATATCGGTTTGCAAAAAGAAGACCCAACCCTAGCAGAGTTACTCAAACCCCTAGGCTACCGTACCGGTCAATTTGGAAAAAATCATCTGGGTGATTTAGACCAATATCTACCAACAGTCCATGGATTTGACGAATTTTACGGCAACCTCTATCACTTGAACGCTGAAGAGGAACCGGAAAATGAAGACTATCTACCTGAAGGGGTATCTAGTGTATTCGATCAGCATCGACCCAGAGGGGTACTCCATAGCTATGCTGGCCGAGACTCCCATGAATGTGAAACAGGAAAAGCATGGGAAGGCGGACCAGAAATTGAAGATATAACCGGTGATCAATATGCTAGTGGGGATCAACTGGTCTGTGATACAGGTCCTCTCACTATAAAGCGTATGGAAACCATCGATGAAGAGGTATTAGAGCATACAAAAGAGTTCATTAAAAACGCAAATGAAGCAGATGAACCGTTTTTTGTTTGGTTTAACACCACTCGGATGCACGTCTTTACCCACCTGAAAGAAGACTCTCAGGGAGTCACTGGGCAAGGAATTGAAGCAGATGGGATGGTTGAACATGATAAACAAGTCGGAGAACTTCTCCGTTTGGTCAAAGACGAAAAATTAGATGACAACACAATTATCATCTACACTACCGACAACGGTGCAGAAGTGTTTGGCTGGCCTGATGGTGGAACAACCCCTTTCTATAGTGAAAAGAATACTAATTGGGAAGGGGGTTTCCGTGTCCCTGCTATCGTTCGCTGGAAAAACCATTTCCCTGAAGGTGTTGTTTCTAACGAAATTATGTCTCACCTTGATTGGGTACCAACCCTGATGGCTGCGGCTGGTGTCGATGATATTAAACAGCAACTGCTTAAGGGATATGATCCTGACGGAGACGAAGATCCTGAATTCAAGGTTCATTTAGATGGTTATAACTTCTTGCCCTACTTATTATATGGGGAAAAGTTAATGGACGACCCAGAACTCAAGCTCGTTGATTGTCCGATTACCCCAGATCAATTGAGTCGTCCTCTTACCCCACTTATATTGATTCCTCCTCCCTATTGTCCTCCCCGTCATGATTTCATCTATTTTACTGATGACGGTTATCCATCGGCAGTTCGGTATAACGACTGGAAAATTATATTTAGTGAGCAACGCGAAGAGGGCTTTAATGTTTGGGAAGAACCCTATGTTAACTTGAGAGTTCCCAAGTTGTTTAACTTGCGTCGTGATCCTTTTGAGAAAGCAGACAAAGAGTCAGACTATTACGTTGACTGGCGTTTCCGCCGAATTTTCTTACTCGGTCCTATTCAGACAGCTGCAGCTGCATTTCTCCAGAGCTTTGTTAATTATCCACCTCGTCAAAAACCTGCCTCTTTTACCATCAATCAGATAGTAGATGGGGTAGTAACCGAAATCAAAATAGACAGGCTACAAGAAGAGTTTCCTTTCATTACAGAATTTCGGAAGATCATCGAGAAGATACAGGTGCCTACTTCTGATTAATATCTACTCAGATATTAATTCCCTGATTACACGACGGTGTACACACAAGTAGAATTTAGGAGGAGCTTTTAAAGACTATTGTTTAAGATTGCTCCTCCTGATTTTATGAACAACAGTTCAAGGTAGTTTCAAGAATTTTAAATTTACGATGAATTTTCCCAACATCAAAACAAAAAAAATTGCATTTTTTCTTTCATTTCTGTTATCAATCTTTTGCTTAGGAGGCACTTTAGGCTGTCTACCTGCCCATGCAGCATTAGAATCTTGGAAAGACACTCCTAGAAAACAAGCAATCACCAACTTCGTGGATCAAGTTATTGCTAATGGTGTTCCAGTAAAAGATCGCATTGCTGTTTTTGATAATGACGGAACCTTGTGGGCGGAAAGACCTAATTATTTCCAAAAGGATTTTAATGATTTTATTGATAGCAGATTGTTTAATTTATCTGAACGCGAAGTTGGACTAACAACAGGTCAATATAAATCCTTAGCTTACAATTTTATCACTACGACAAAACAAAGTGACTTGACTTCGGAAGGTGATAAAGATTATGAAAGGTTTGATACTGAATATATTAATCTGACTTACAAACCGGTGATTGAATTGGTGAACTACCTCAAAGAGAATGATTTTAAAGTCTATATTTGTTCTGGAGGTGGCATTTCTTTTGTTCGTTCCTTTTCCGATCAAGCTTATGGTATTCCCTCTGAAGAAGTAATCGGTTCAGCTATTAAGACAGTCTATGATGAGTCTAATACAACTGATGGATCTGGAGGAAGTTTAGTTCGTAAATCAGAGTTAGCTCACTATAATGATAAAAAAGGAAAACCCGTAGGAATTGAACTTTTTATTGGCAAACGACCTCTCATTGCTGTGGGTAACTCTAGTGGTGATTTTGAAATGTTTAAATACACTGATGCTGGGGTTGATCAATCCTTGATCGTGCTAATTAATCATGATGATTGCGAACGAGAATATAAATACAATGATGATCCTGACGGCACACATAAATGTAAATACAAAGAATGTAAAGAAGATCAGGTTTCAACACTTGATAATGAATCTCTCCATGAAGCCGAAAATCGTGACAATTGGATCGTAGTCAGTATGAAAAACGATTTCGATACGATTTTTGATCCCATCCCATCAAGAACACCTCCAATGTGTCACTAAATTTGAGTCAGTCGTCAGTCGGGTGGGCATTGCTCACCTGATACCCAATTAAATTAAGATCTTGTATTATTCAAGTCTCAACCATTTTATGAAAAATTTTTGGTTAAAATCACTTATTATTTGTTTTATAACAATATCCCTTATTTTACCTTTTTCCACACAAGCACAAGCATCTTATACAAATAAGAGTTGTCCAGAAGGAATGGTATTTATTCCCGGAGGAACGTTTACAATGGGTTCAGATAATCACTATTCGTCAGAACGTTCTGCAACTGATGTTACGGTGGATAGTTTTTGCATTGATCGCCATGAAGTGACTAACGCAGAATTTCGTCAATTTGTGGAAGCGACAGGCTATCAAACTATTGCTGAACGACCCCTCTCAAAAGAACAATTTCCAAATTTAACTGATGACCAACGGCAACCCGGTTCCCTTGTCTTTCAGCCTCCCTCAGAAGGCATACAACAGATTGCTTATTTAAGCTGGTGGCATTGGACAGTGGGTGCTAATTGGCAACATCCCTACGGTCCAAATAGTAATATTAAAGGGAAAGATAATTATCCTGTGGTTCATATTGCTTATGATGATGCGGTTGCTTATGCGAATTGGGCGGGTAAATCTCTCCCCACAGAAGCTCAATGGGAATATGCAGCGCGGGGTGGTCTTCAAGAACAAGAATTCACTTGGGGGAATCAATATTCTGCAAAGAAAGCCAATACCTGGCAAGGGTTCTTTCCATTTTTCAATACCAAAGAAGATAAATATTTAGGCACTGCACCTGTAGAATCTTTTCCTCCTAATAGCTATGGTCTTTATGACATGACAGGAAATGTTTGGGAATTGACCTCAGATTGGTATCAAGTAGGACATTCTGGCAAAGACCATAGTTTCAACCCCATCGGACCTAACAAAACCGCCAGTTTCGATCCGATTAAACCGCAGGAAGGGGCATTGCACGTGATCAAAGGTGGCTCCTACCTCTGTGCGAAGAATTACTGTAGTCGCTATCGACCCGCAGCACGGGAGTCTCAAGCCCCCGATACGGGTACAACGCATATTGGGTTTCGCCTAGTGGTACTTAACTAACATCTGGTCAATGTACAGTTCCATCAATAAGCGTGGTGTTTGGACGAGTGCCTTTCATGGCTCCGTAGATACTTGGCCAACCACGGCGGAAGACTGGACACCTTGACAGCTCTGGATATGAGCATACGTCTTTGGTCAGGATGATCGCATCCATTAACTCGTTCGCGTAGCGTGGCCGTAGGCCAAGGTTGCATCAAGCAGCTTTCCCTAAACAATTATAGGCTGTTTGACGAAATTGTTTCAGATTATCGAAAATTGTCATGGGTAGATGTGGAAAGTTGTCTATTTCTTATCATCTACCACTAGGTAGTCTGTATTGATTGCAGTCTGCCTTTTTTTTCTGGTTGGTGAGCAGGTGAGCAATTGACCTCATGGTTGACTAGGTTAGCGTAAACAATACGATAACTAGCTTCTTTCTCCACTATTTTGTCTAAACTCCAGGTTAAGTTGAGACGTGTCTGGCTTGGGGGTAGGTTCTGACATAAATTTACGATGATTTAGAATCCGATACCAGTAAATCATCGAAGGTAAGCATTCAGCTATCAGCGTGTCGCGTATCAGCCAAACGCGCCCCGCGTGGCCCAAAGGCAAATGCCAAGCTACGAAAATGGCCACGCTAGTGTTCGCGCAGCACCTAAAGTAGCGCAATCGGTACTTTTAGGTGCGAGCCCGTTGGTGCGACCCTAGGCCGCGAGGGATTGCTCGCGGCCTAGGAGGCGCGCACCTATAGGGAATTTAATAATTAGATGGGGAAAGCGCAGCTTTGAATAACATAAGCTGACCACTGACCACTTTTCGCGTACCGTGAGCTTTTAGCTCAGGGCACCTCAAGTAGCGTGGCCGTAGGCCAACGGCTGTTGGCGTACCGTGAGCTTTTAGCTCAGGGCACCTCAAGTAGCGTGGCCGTAGGCCAACGGCTGTTGGCGTAGCACCTCAAGTAGCGCATATGCTTACTGATTGCTTATTTTATGCTCTGTTATTTGATACCGGGCTATGCTGTTGCTGGCGAGCTTTTTTTACCCTTTGAGAGTATTTAGTTGATCGAACTATAAAAGGGTCTAGCTCCTAACCCAGTGAAGTATTTTGCTGCACCGAAAAGTGGTAATTTATCTGATAATTGTTCTCATATCAATGAGATAACACCCCTAATTTCTCCCTGTTGCCTGTTCCCTAAAATCCTAGACTTGTGTACCTAACCTATTTCAGTAATGCTATAGCGTTTGTATTTGAGATGTAAACCTAGGAGATATTTTTTTATTGTACAATAAAACATTGGATTTATTGCCCCTTTTGGCTTTTGCCTCTTGTATGCAAGCCTTTTGCGGCAACAACAAGTGTGTTTAGAACCTATATCCAAACGCTATATAGTCATTATTCATCATAACTATGAATGAATCTTAGTCATTTTACTAGTAACCGACTGACCTAATTACCCACTCACCACTCAGGCTTTTGTATTGCTATTGATTTAAGTGATTTTAGCGTGATACTATTTGATTTATGTAGATTAATTTTTCTCTAAAAAAATAATATTAATTGCCCAAAATAAATTGTATAATAATTTGCTTTGTTTTTATTTTTTTTTAAGTAAAAATAATTGGATTTTACCCAAATTTCAGTCTTAAGGCTGATCTATGATAATTTGGGTTGACAATGTAAAAAATCAGTAAATATACTGTTAAGCGGAAAAAACATTTACTGCATATTGTCATCATCAGGGAACAATTAGGCTGTCAAACGACTTCAGAATTGTGATTTCAGGATGGTTAATTACCTGATCAGTTACGATTTATGACGTCTATCGTCATAAGTTATAGTTTCTTGATAGTTCTGAAATCGCACAGAAAAACGAGTTTGGTGATTCCTGGATAAATCAGGCTCTTGAATTCCGTGCTTTCAGCAATTCTGAATAATTTTAAGAAAAGCGCGATGCACAGGTGCGACCCGTGGCGAATTTAATTCACCTAGGTCAAGCGCACCTAAGCGGTTTTCGGGGAGGCAGCGCCTTGATGCTGGGGTTTCCCCCACTCGTTATTGCCGTGGAAATCCACGGGGCTTAGAAGGTGCATTCACGTAGTGTCTCTATCATGAGAATCGCGGCGTCCCGCACACAGACCCAAAACCATAACGGACTGCATCAAGAGAGGATAGCATCTTAAAAAGATTCAACGGTGCAGAGAAATCCTAAACGTTTGGCAAATAAACTAAAAATCATGCAGTTCTGGTGCAGACTTTATCCTAAATCAGCTGCTGTAATGCCTTTTTGACCCACAGTTACTAGACTTGGGCTATCTATTAGGGTTGGAATTAGATAGTCAAAAGCCGATAGTGATTTCCGTTGAATAGTTATCAGTATTGGGTGCTAATTAATTGTTAATTGCTAATTACTTTAAAATTAACAATTTTCAATTCAATCAAGCTAATCAAGCCTAGTATAAGTGATCAAATTAACGTGATAGGAAAGATCAGCTAAGCAAGCTATAGAAGTCAGGTTGCTATATTGATCAAGTTCAAAAATAAACTCTACCGTCATCGACACATTATGGAATCTTTGTCTCAACAAAATCAGCCACTTTTTATTTTTGGGATGGAACGTTCTGGAACAACGCTCTTGCGGTTAATGCTGACCGCTCATCCTAATTTTTGTATTCCTCCTGAAAGTCTGTTTTTTGTTAATCTAGAACCAAAATACGGTTCATCCCAAGACTTAAGCAATCAAATCGATAACCTCTTGACAGATCTCTACGGTGATCCAAGGTTTCGGGAGTGGAACATTGACCGACAGCAGCTGCGAGAAAATTTGACAGCTCAGAAACCACTGAATTATTCAACAGCAGTCGCCACAGTTTATCAAACCTATCTACAGCAGTTTGATGGTCTTGCCGATTGTTGGGGAGATAAAAATCCTTGGAACATCTATCATCTTGATACCATTCTCAAGTATTTCCCTAATGCCAGATTAATTCTAATTATCCGAGATCTCAGAGCCATCTATGCTTCCCTAAAACGAAATGAGAAAAAATTTGCCAAGACTTGGAAGGGAGCCTGTATTGCCAATGTGGTAGCGACAACCCAACAATGGCAAAATTTAGTCCAGGTCATTCAACACTATCAAAATGACCAGCGCTTCCATATCCTCTTCTACGAAGACTTAGTGACCAATCCAGAAGAAGAACTCCAGGGAATTTGTGATTGGCTCGGGGTATCCTTTAGCCAATCAATGCTGGAGTTTAACCAAAAAAATGCTCAAAAAAACTTGGTACCGACCCGTGAGCTAGGATGGCACGCCAAGACCTTTCAGCCGGTTAGTAGCGATCGCATTGAGGCTTGGAAACACGAACTTAGTGATTCAGAACTAGCAGTCTTGGAGATTCTGAATTATAAAACCATGCTCCATCTAGGCTATGACTGTATTCCTAAAAGGTGGCAATTTCACACACTACTAAAGTTCTACGCAGATTATTCTCAGTACATCTATTGGAGACTGTCTAAAGCTAATCTTCAACGAGTTATAGGGAAAATCCGTGAAGGTTTAGTAACTCTCAAGACACTCAAATTATCCATGACCATAAATTTATCCCAAAACTCGATCCAATAAGTAAGGTTTGCTGAAAAAGTCTTTTGGTAAGGGATTGAGTTAGGAGTCAGGAGTCAGGAGTCAGGAGTCAGGAGTCAGGAGTCAGGAGTCAGGAGTTAGGAGAATTATATAGAAGGTAGTCGGAAGAATTCTCCCTTGATTTTTCTGCCCTTGTCTGCCCAAAATCCTAACTTTTTGAGCTTTTTGGAGCGATTTGCTTGCACTTTTTTCGACCCAAAAAGGCTAAAACCTTTATCTGTCAATGCGCATGAGAGTTAATCAGCAAGCCCTAAGTAAAAGGGATGCAGTGGCCTGACGGGGGTTTCTGCCACTCTAGCGCTTTTTAGCCTAATGAGGTACACATAATTTTTACCCTGTTCCCTGTTCCCTTTTCCCTGTTCCCTGTTCCCTGTTCCCTAAAACCCGAAACTCTGTACCTCACCAAATTTAAAACCGCTAGAGTGCTTGACATAAAGACAAAGCCTGACTATTAAGTCAGGCTTTTCTACTCAAGCTAAAATCTTAGGTGCGCTTTCCGCATCTAATTATTAAATTCGCCACGGGTCGCACCTCTTGTTCGCGCCCTATCCAACAGGAAGGGGCGCTTCGGGTGTATGGCTCTGAGCTAAGTATTCAGCCGTCAGCTAATGCCCATCCCAGGGTCGTTCGCACAGCGTGGCCAAACGCGCCCCGCGTGGCCTTTTGGCCAAGGCCAAAGCCTGTGCCACGGTACTTGAGGTGCTAGCAGGGGCTTTAACTGCACGGGGTCGGATCAGCAAAACGAGCAGGGATTTTCAAGCAGCCGTACCAGCACCCTCCAACTTGTTTACTACCTCCCGTTGATTAGCTGACGGCTGACAGCTGATAGCTGAATGCTTCTTACGCTCTGAGCGCCTCAATTATCAGCACTCATCAATGAAACCTGATGGCCTTGAGACAGCTGAGTACTAATCACGGCCTGTTGCAGTATGGGGGTCTTAACAACAGAATCATTGGCCAAAGAAAACAGCGGATTCGACAAAATCCCTGCCAGAGAGGTCGCAATTAACGACATCACTAAACCCACCTGTAACGGACGCATACCGGGTAAACTCCAGCGAATTTCGGGATAATTCTTCACCACATCCGACATCTCTTGAGGTTCCTTGACAACCATCATCTTGACCACACGGATGTAGTAGTAAATCGAAACCACACTAGTCAGCAAACCCACTAACACTAAAGTATACAATCCTGCTTGCCAACCAGCCCAGAATAAATAGATTTTACCAAAGAATCCAGCAAAGGGTGGAATCCCACCTAAAGACAGCAAACAAACACTTAAAACCAAAGTCAGCAGTGGGTCCTTGTGATAAAGACCAGCATACTCACTAATTTGGTCAGTACCAGTGCGTAGGGTAAACAGAATAACACAAGCGAAAGCCCCTAAGTTCATAAACAAGTACACCAGCATGTAGAAAATCATGCTAGCGTAACCGGCTTGGGTCCCAGCAATGAAACCAATCATCACAAACCCAGCCTGAGCAATAGAGGAATAGGCTAGCATCCGTTTCATGCTCGATTGAGTTAGGGCAACCACGTTACCCAAAATCATACTTAGGATAGTCAAAGCAGTGAATACAAAATGCCACTGATCGCTTAACAATGGGAAAGCAGTGATCAGTAGACGAATCGCTAGGGCAAAGCCAGCGGCTTTAGAACCAACTGAGAGAAACGCTACCACTGGGGTGGGAGAACCCTCGTAAACATCGGGAGTCCATTGGTGGAAAGGAACTGCTGAGATTTTAAAAGCAATACCAGCGATCGCAAACACCAAGGCAATCAGAAGACCTAGGGATTGACCGGATTCTAGGTCAGCAACTCCAAGAGCGATCGCACTCAACTGGGTTTGTCCCCCAGATAACCCATATAATAGGGAGACACCATACAAAAATACGGCTGAACTGGCTGCTCCAATCAGCAAATATTTCAACGCGGCCTCATTGGAACGGGGGTCACGTTTCATGTAACCCGTCATCAGGTAGGACGAAATACTGAGGGTTTCGAGGGATATAAAAATCGTGACCAGTTCCGCCGCCCCGGACAGGAACATCCCTCCTAAAGTAGCCGTGAGCAAAATGCCAATAAATTCTGCCAAGGATGTACCCGACTGCTGCACATAACGAATTGACATCAAAATCGTTGACACAGTCGATAGGGCAATGATGCCACGAAATGCCACACTCAGGGTGTCACCATTAAATTCCCCAAAGAAGGCGATGGGATTTGCAGCATCCCATTGGAAGTACAGGGCAACTATGGCAGCAAGTAGACCCCCAATGGCTACATAGGAAATAGTTTGAGCAGACTTTTTCCCAGCAATCAGGTCAATGATTAACACTAGCAAGAGGGTAATAACTACAATTCCCTCTGGCAAAATTACCCCAGCATTCAACTGGGCGGCAAGATTGGCAAAATCCATAGGCTTTAATGATATGATCTATGGTTATTTGAGTATCCAGATTAACTTTCTTATCATATCGGTGATTGTAGCTACTTGGGCAAAGGGCTTGTATTCCTTGGAGATTGGACAAAGTATAATTCCGTATTTATGCCGTTTCACTGCCCTCTGTGCCACGGTAAGGTGAGACTAGCTGTGTCCTACACCGGAGCAATGTTACCTTTGAAGGCAACGAACGAATTGTTTACAAATCTTTAAGCAGACGTGAGAGGAATTGGGAGAGGGGTGTACTGAGGGTGTTAACGGTGCTCTATTGGTTAGCCATCACTACATGAGCTATTCGTGGTTTACCTCTAGGTAAACATTATTTCTAGCACAATCCGAAAAAGTGGGGAGTACTGCTGAAGCGCATATTAAGTAGCCCTTAAATCCCCGTACCGATGGTCGAGTTGGCTCACTCCCTTTCCGACACAGTTGCTCCTTGTTCGTGTTAGGCTGCGACACAAGTGGCGTACTGTAGAAATTAATAGGCAAGCTTATACTGCCATCAGGGGGTTGTACTTAATGCTGGAAAACTATGGTGGAAAACTATGCTGGCAAACAATACCCACACTCAGTAGGGAGCAAGTATACTCGCTTACTCCCTCGACCTTTGAGAAATAGTATTTAAATTAGACTATTCAACACCGCCGCTATTGTTGAAACTCCGATGACAACCCTTGTAATTGTCGAATCTCCTACTAAAGCTCGCACCATTCGGAACTACTTACCTTCTAGTTACCAGGTCGAAGCCTCCATGGGTCACGTCCGTGATTTACCTCAATCAGCTAGTGAAATCCCCGAAAAATACAAGGGGGAAAAGTGGGCTAAGTTTGGGGTGAATGTGGACGCTGACTTTGAACCCCTTTACCTGGTGCCTAAAGACAAGAAACAGGTTGTCCAACAGCTCAAAGCAGCTCTGAAAGATTCTGATGAACTGATTTTGGCTACGGATGAAGACCGAGAAGGGGAGAGTATTAGTTGGCATTTGTTACAAATCTTAAAGCCGACAGTGCCAACTAAGCGGATGGTATTTCATGAAATCACTAAGGATGCTATTCAAAATGCCCTACAAAACTGCCGTGAGATCGATGATCAGGTGGTAAGAGCTCAGGAAACAAGGCGGATTCTTGACCGACTCGTGGGCTACACCCTCTCACCGCTGCTGTGGAAAAAAGTGGCTTGGGGCTTATCAGCTGGTCGGGTACAGTCTGTAGCAGTGCGGCTGTTGGTAACTCGAGAACGGCAACGCCGTGCCTTCCGCAAGGGCACCTATTGGGATTTGAAAGGGATTCTAGAAGCAGGAAGTTCCTTTGACGCTAAGCTAGTAACCCTGGATAAGGTTAAAATTGCTACCGGTAGTGATTTCGATGCCAATACAGGTGACATTATCCAAGGTAGGCAGGTCAAATTGTTGAGTGAACTGGAGGCGAAAGCACTCAAAGACCGCCTGATCGATAAAGTCTGGACGGTTACTAATTTACAAGAACGACCTGTTACTCGCAAACCCTCACCCCCCTTTACTACCTCGACCCTCCAACAGGAAGCAAACCGGAAACTGGGACTATCGGCTCGTGATACGATGCGGACTGCCCAGAGTCTGTATGAAAAGGGTTTCATTACCTATATGCGTACAGACTCAGTACATTTGTCTGAACAAGCGATCACAGCAGCCCGTAGCTGCGTTGAACAAAAATACGGGGTGGAGTACCTTAGCCCCAAGCCGAGAAAGTATACCACTAAGAGCAAAGGAGCTCAAGAAGCTCACGAAGCTATTCGTCCAGCAGGGAGTACATTCAAAACGTCTCAAGAAACGGGATTAAGCGATCGCGAATTTAAAGTCTATGACCTGATTTGGAAGCGTACCGTTGCTTGTCAAATGGCGGATGCTCGACAAACTCAAATTGTGGTTGATTTGCAAGTGGAAAATGCCGGATTTCGGGCTACTGGTAAGCGCATTGACTTCCCAGGTTATCTAAGGGCTTATGTGGAAGGGTCTGATGACCCCAACGCTGCCCTAGAAAACCAGGAAGTGATTCTGCCAGCTTTGAAAGTGGGGGATCATCCTAACTGTAGAGAACTAGAAGCTATCGGTCACGAAACCCAACCCCCAGCCCGTTACACGGAAGCTACCTTGGTCAAAACCTTGGAACAAGAGGGGATTGGTCGTCCCAGTACCTACGCTAGTATTATTGGTACTATCATTGACCGAGGCTATGCTCAGAAACTGAAAAATGCCCTTGCTCCCACCTTTACCGCGTTTGCAGTTACTAATTTGCTTGAACAAAACTTCCCCGACTTGGTGGACACGAGCTTCACGGCCAAAATGGAGCGCACCTTAGATGAGATTGCCAATGGGGCAGCGCACTGGCTTCCTTACCTGCAGAACTTTTATTTGGGAGAAAAGGGTCTCGACAACCAAGTCAAGGAAAGGATTAATGAGATTGACCCCATTGTTGCCCGTACTGTTGAACTCGAAGACCTCGATGCTAGAGTCCGGATCGGGAAATTTGGTCCCTATGTCGAAGTGGACAATGGCAATGGTGTATTTACTGCTTCGATTCCCCAAGACCTCACCCCAGCTGAATTAAACATTGAGCAGGTTCAGGTACTGATTCAGCAGAAAATGGAGGGGCCAGACAAATTGGGACTACACCCGGAAACTGGTGAACCAATTTATATCCTCAATGGCAATTATGGTCCCTATCTACAGCTAGGTGACGTAACAGAGGATAAGAAGAAAAAACCCAAACGTGTCTCTTTGCCTAAGGGGGTAAATAAGGAAGATGTACACCTAGAAATGGCAGTGGGTCTCCTAGCACTCCCCCGCCTTCTCGGTCCTCATCCGGAAACAGGCAAACCCGTCAAAACCGCAATCGGACGCTTTGGTCCTTATGTTGTCCATGACCAAGGGAAAGAGGGCAAAGATTACCGCTCCCTTAAAGGTGAGGATAACGTCTTGACAATTACCCTAGACCGTGCATTAGAGCTGCTGGCACAACCTAAGAGGACAAGGGGCGGTTCTCGCAGCAAGACTAAAACACCCTTACGGGAACTAGGGGTTCATCCTAAAGATGGCGAACCAGTCAATATTTATCAGGGTCCGTATGGGGTATATGTGAACCATGGCAAAGTTAATGCCTCTCTGCCAGAGGGAAAATCCATGGAGGAGTTAACCTTAGAAACTGCCTTGGAACTCATAGCAGCTAAGGCGTCATCGGGTAAATCTGGTCGCAAGTCCAGTAAATCAACTACTTCCACCAAAAAGAAAACCTCTGGGAAATCCACCAAGAAGACTACTAAGAAAACAAAAGATGATGACCAAGAGGGTAAGTCAGAGAGTGAATAAGTAATTGTACTTGCTGACAAACTGATTAAAATCAGGATATATAATAAGATGTGACAACACACTTGTCAAGTGGAAACTAGGAAGTTTGAATTGAAGCAAAAACTCTTATCCTTTATTCATGTTCCTTCATCCTTCCTGCTGACCACTGCCTCTTTACTCATTTCTGTGACATTCCCCCTTTCGCCTGTTCTTGGTCAAGACGAAACTAGTCTTGACCAAACTAGTCTTGACCAAACTAGTCTTGACCAAACTAGTCTTGACCAAACTAGTCTTGACGAAACTAGTCTTGACCAAACTAGTCTTGATCAAACTAGTCTTGACGAAACTAGTCTTGACCAAACTAGTCTTGATCAAACTAGTCTTGATCAAACTAGTCTTGATCAAACTAGTCTTGATCAAACTAGTCTTGACCAAGTCACTCCACCCCAGCAGCTCTATGTTAAAGGTCGCCAACAGTTAAGTACAGGTCAATTACAAAAGGCTTTACAGAGCTTCCAGCAGTACCTAGAACTTAAACGAAACATTGGCGATCGCTATCAAGAAGGAGTAGCGCTATATTTTATTGGGTGGGTTCATGATGAATTGGGTCAATATCAGTTAGCAAGGTCGTTCTTTGAGCAATCCTTAGCAATTGATCGAGAATTAGGCGATCGCACCGGGGAAGGGAGTACTCTTAATAATCTGGGGTTAACGTATTCCAACCTAGGGGACGATCAAAAGTCCCTAGAATTCTATCAACAAGCCTTAGCCATCTACCGAGAAGTGAGCAATCGTGGCTACGAAGGCAGGACTCTCCATAATTTGGGGAATATATACTATAAGCTGGGTCAGGAGCACCAGTCCCTGGATTCCTACCAGCAAGCTCTCGATATCTATCGAGAAATACTGGATAATCCCGAAAACAATTCTCTAGTGTCACAGGCAGACGAAGGAACACTGCTCAATAGCCTAGGGTTAGTTCACCACCGTCTAGGCAACTACGAACAGGAACAGTTGTCCTATCAGCAAGCCTTGACTATTGCCAAGGAAGTAAGCGATCGCATTTCAGAGGGAATGCTTCTGAATAATTTAGGTATCGCTTACCATCGCCTGGGAAAGTACGAACAAGCATTCTTAACCCACCAACAAGCCCTAGTGATGCATCGGGAAGTGGGTTCATTAGCTGGGGAAGCATTTACCTTTAGGACTATTGGTGCTGTACTGGCGGCACAAAACCAGCCAGAACTCGCCATTATTTTTCATAAGCAAGCAGTCAATGTATATCAGTCCCTGGGGCAAGATATCACTAAATTGTCTCAGCAGAAACTGTCTGAGGAGCAAAAGCAGTCCTATAAACTCAACTTGGATAATGCCTATCTAAGTTTATCTGAGTTGCTGCAGCAACAAAAACGGGTGCAGTCGGCGGAACTGGTGCTAAATTTATTCCCAGTGCCAGAGCAAAAAGAGGATTTGTCTAATCAAGACAAGACTCAAACTAGGGTTCACGACAAAATACCATACTTACCTGAAGAGGAGCAAATCAAAGCAGGCTATGAGGCGATTTTGCAGCAGCAGCTTTCCCTAAGGGAACAACTCAATCAACTGATTACTATTCCGATAGCAGAAAGAACTCCTGTTCAGCAAGACCGTATTCTTGAGTTTCGGCAAAAGCAGCAGCAGCTGACCCAGGAATTTCTGCAATTCCTCAACAGTTCTGAGGTTAAGAACCTAGTGACACAGTTGAGGGAATAGAGTGTGGGGAGAGGGGGTAGTGTGGGGAGAGAGGGGAGAGCACAAGAGTGTGGGGAGAGGGAAGAATTAGTTTGGGATTAATTTGGTATCTTTAAATACTTTTTTTCTGATTATCTTGATGGATTCCCTCATCTGACTCCCCATCTCCCCATCTCCCCATCTCTCCATCTCCCCATCTCCCCATCTCCCCATCTCCCCATCTCCCCATCTCCCCATCTCTCCAAACCTCCCGACTCCCGACTCCCGACTGCCGACTGCCTAAAACCCAGATCGATCTAAGATTCTCCGCCAGCCATACTTTAATGGCAAGAGGAACCGGACCCGATCCCAGAGACTGCGTTGATCAAAGCTAACTGGTCCTGGTCCAAAGGTTGCTACCATCAATAATCCACCAATTAGTCCTAGATTCTTCAGAAATTGAATTTCTTGCATTTGATTAGAGAAATCGGTGTGAAAAATCAAGGTGGTGGGAATTAAAAATCCAATTAGCGCTAATGCTCCCCAACGAGCTTTATAGCCTAGTAATACCGATAATCCACCCGCCAACAGTATAATGATGGTGGGAATAATCAGTACACCGGGAACCCCTTTGGATTCCATCAATTGTTGAGTATAGGTTGGGTTAAATAGTTTATCGATACCAGCTTTAAGAAAAACAGCACAAAGGCATATCCGCCCTAGGAGTGGAATGTATTTTTTCATAATTTCCAGGTTTTTTGATCAGCGCTATAACCCCTTATTATAGGAAATGGTTGGGTATAACACCTCGACCCAACCTACCTGTTCGATTACCAGTTATATATCCCCGACTGGATAAAAATTAGTTGAAGGGAAATGGTTTTGTCTGAACTCTTGGATTACCATTATTGTTATCGAAGAAACAAATATGTTGAAAAGGAACCTGTGACCAACCAGTAACATCTTCAGTCAGTGGTTCGGAAGAAATAATAACAGAGCGTACATCTTCATCTGCTGCAGATTGCATCTTAAAACCATCATAATCTCCAAAATTTTTGCCCTTCAATGACCAAACAGGACTCTTGAGGAGGTAGAATGCATCTTTTTCACTATCGTTTTTCAGCTCTTGTAATTCTTCATTTGTTAATTTTTGCCAGTCACCTGGTACATCTAGCTGTCGGTTATAGCCAATCCCGAGATTGGCAACTAATAAATCATTACTATCTGCCAGGAACAATTTTAGAACACTGATTCCTTCACAATTGTACTCAGTTTTAACATCAAGAATAATTTTAACTGTCTTGTTGATAGCATCTAGAATTTCATCAACAGACAAATCCTTGGTCGGATCATCGACCTGTGACATAATTAGAGCATAGATTACCTCAGTATCGGTACTTCCCTCTAGATTCTGGATAATTTCTGGTCTGCACTTATTTAATAAAGGGAAGCGAATCTCTTTAAACCCGTATATCCAGCCATTGTGTGCTAAAGCTAAACGGAATCCTGGAAAAATAAACGGGTGGCAATTATGCTCATGGACAACCGCTTCATAAGTGTAGTATGCTGCTCGGATGTGGGATAAAAGTAAATTAGTCTCATGACTCTCACACAAAGACTTTAAATTTCTGTCATAAAAAGGTGGTTTAGTTCCTTTATAGAGGAAAGGATAATTGGCGGTGAGAGTGTCTTTTTTCCAAGTAGCTAGTCCGAACCCTGCTAACTGTACCATATGATGGTAATCTGAATCGTAACTTTGATTAACCAAAGAATTATCAGGTTCGAGGATTAACTTGGAAATTGGTAAAGGTTCTCCAATATATCCCAGTACTCTGCACATAGATGCTATCCTTGATGTCATTATTTGTAGAGTTCAGGGAAAGTATATCGTATAAGTGACAGTTGGTGGTTAGGAATGTTGTACTGATATCTCTCACCATTGTGATTAATCCTATGATGGACAGTGACTAGGTAAGCTATCAGCGTGTCGCGTATCAGCGTGTCGCGTATCAGCGTGTCGCGTATCAGCGTGTCGCGTATCAGCGTGTCGCGTATCAGCGTGTCGCGTATCAGCGTGTCGCGTATCAGCGTGTCGCGTATCAGCGTGTCGCGTATCAGCTATCAGTTTGTGAATGAAACAGGTAACCATTTTTTGATCTGAGTGAAGTCACAGGCTGGAAGCCTGTGCCACGAAGCTGACCGCTGACCGCACCTCAAGTAGCACCATCTGTAGCGCATATACTTACCAACTATCTTCATTGTCGAAGCTGGGGAGATGGGGAGATGGGGTAGACTGGGGAGATGGGGTAGACTCGCTCACAGTAACATCCTCTACCTGGGAAGGTTCACTCTTTCTTTCTTTAGCCAGTTGCTCAACAGTATCACTAATCACAACCGTTAAGTTTTCGCGGGTTTGAGCATGGTTGGCTTGCTCAGTCTTTAAGGCATCGATTAAGCGATCGCGTTCTGCCATGACTGACTTAAGGGTTGCCCTTAGTTCCTCAACCGTTTGCAGTTGTTCCACATTCTGGTCAATACTCGATACCGTCTCCAGTTGATCGGATTTGAGTTGAAATCCGTCTTGTTGTAATTTTTGCAGTTGACCCTTGAGAGTTTCGATTTGCTCTTGAGCGAGTTGGCTTTCGATACGCCGTTGCTGAGCTTCAGTATTATATAACTGACGCCAATGAGCTGCACTTTTATCCGCAGCTTGGCACTCTTTAATGCTATCGGCCAGCTGCTGCTTCAGTTCTTTGATTTGGGCTAACCATTCGGTAAGCGACCCATTGCTGCTCATCAACAACTACTCCATCGGCTATAGCAGTGATCAAATAAAATATAATCAAATTTAATCACGGTTGAGGGGTGAGGGATGTAAGCATATGCGCTATGGCCATAAACTGTTCCCTTAATGTGGCCACAGGCTGATAGCTGATACGCGACACGCGCTATAGCCTACTGAGGGTTAACGGTCAACTGTCAATAAAATAGTAAAGTGTGTCGATTAAATTACTGAACACTAATAATGGGCAAACTACGGGTAAAATTGGCAAATTAATTTGTAGCAAGCCCCTGCTCACACCAGAACTTATGCTATCTAAGGGTTTTTTTCGTTTCTTCCGTTTCTTTGGTTACCTGAATCTGGTAACCCTAAGGAAGACTTTCAACCGTGCGATGGAACGTCGCTTAATGGGTCTATCTGCTGAAATGGCATATAACGCCATGTTAGCTCTGTTTCCAGCAATTTTAGCAATTCTGACAGCGATTGGCTTGTTTGAATATTCCTTACAACTAACCTGGTACCAGCACTCGCCCGAGCTGAGTCAAGCGGCCCAGGAGCAAGCTCTGAAAATGATGAGCGAAGTGGGTCCGGCTCAGGCGGTGCAGCCAATTCAGGAATTTACCGAGCAAATTCACCTCAGCACCAATAGCAGTCTATTTTCCCTGAGTTTTATCGTAGCCATTTGGGTATCTTCTGGGGCACTGAGTGCAGCGATGGATGCCCTTGATCACATCCACCACATCCCCCGAGAGCAACAACGACCCTTTTGGAAAGCTAAGTTGATTTCTCTGGGCTTAACCATGGGTAGTATCATACTGCTAGTGATTGCATCGTTTTTGGTATTTATCAGTCACTGGGTGCTAAAAACAGTCGTTGATACCAGTGGAGCTTCCATCTTGCTGACACTATGGAGTCTGTTGAGCTGGCCCGTAGCCTTGAGTATGGTGGCGGCATCCTTTGCCTTTATCTACCGCTACGGACCAAGCCGTTGGCAGATCGGAACACCGATATTGCCAGGAGCAGTTTTAGCAGCCATTTCCTGGGCAGTGGCTTCAGGATTGTTTCGGCACTACGTTGCTGCGAATTTCAGCAATTACAACAAAGTCTATGGTACCGTAACAGCCATAATTATCTTACAGCTTTGGCTTTACATGACTTCCCTGGTACTGTTATTGGGAGACCAGTTGAATGTGATAGTAGGAGAAGCAATGGAAGCATCCCATCGCAGACCTAGATCAAGAAGAAAATTAGCTAAGGCCAAAAAACCATGATATCAGCTGAAACACTTTTGAGAATTGAGAATGTAGAATGAATAATTGAGAATTGAGAATGGAGAATTGAGAATTCACCATTCACCATTCTGCCTTCTAGATTTTGCCTTCTAGATTTTGCCTTCTAGATTTTGCCTTCTACATTCTACATTCTTCATTCTACATTCTGACAAACAACCTTCAACCTATAGAAGCCCATGAGGAATGATCGCAAAACATCGACCTTAAGGCGTGTACGTCGGGTAAGCTACCTACTGGACAATGCTATTCCTATCCCAGGAACAGGTTATCGGATTGGTTTAGATCCCATCATCGGTCTGTTGCCAGGGGGGGGCGACTTTGTGGCAACTATCATTTCATCATATATTGTGGTAGAAGCAGCACGACTGGGAGTGTCTCGATCTACCTTGGTGGAGATGGTGCTAAATATCCTTCTTGAGACAGTTAGTGGTTCTATACCGGTCTTAGGGGATCTGGTGGATGCGGCCTGGAAGGCAAATGTCAAAAATGTAGAGTTGTTAGAGAAAGAACTAAATGTATCATCATCAACACCACAAAAATCCGATTGGTTGTTTCTTATCTTACTGTTGGCAGGGTTGGCTGTAGTTTTGGTAGTTGCTGTGGGGATTAGTCTTGCGATCGTAGCCTGGGTGATTACGGCAATTACTAGCTGAGCAACAATGTCTGGGGTTGCTGAATGGGAGTGAGAAGACACAAACAATGGAAGAAAAACAATTAGCTCAATTTTCCCTAGCGGATGGAACTACATTTCTCGTAGAAGTGGAAAAACCAGAAAGCCGTGGCATTGAGCGAGTCAGCCTGGGAGGAAAACAAGTCCTTAAGGCACGGCAGACCTTTGAAGAAGCCCTAGATCAAATCAAACCGGTTGCTTCTGCGGTTATCACCAAATTGCGGGACCTCAACCAACCCGCCGATGAAGTGGAGGTAAAATTTGGTTTGAAATTGACGGCGGATGCGGGAGCGGTGTTTGCCTCTGTGGGTGGCGAAGTCAGCTATGAAATTACCTTGAAATGGAGCAGTAATAAGAATCAGGGCAAGTAGAGGATAAATTAAATCAATGGATTTTAATGCCCATAAAATGTCAATTATTCGGCTCTTTAATCAAGACCAAGTAGTTGGTATTGGCTTTCTGGTATCTGAACACTATGCGTTAACCTGTGCTCATGTCGTGGCAGAAGCATTGTCAATTTATAGCACCACACAGAGCCGCCCTAAGGGAGAAATAAGCGTTGATTTTCCTTTGCTTAATGGCACAAATAAATTTTCGGCGAGGGTTATTTGCTGGCATCCTGAATCTCCTTTAGAAGATTCCGAGGAAGCGATAGAAGATATTGCGGTTTTGAAACTTGATCAGCTTCCTGCTTCTGCTCACCAGACTCGCCTGATCTTATCAGAAAATATTGCAAATAATCGATTTAAAGTATTTGGCTGTCCTAGGAAAGTTCCGTTTGGGGTTTGGGCAACTGGGGTATTGTCAGAGCAAAATGCTAAACAATGGTTTCAACTGGAAGATACTAAGGTAACTGGATACGGGATTGAACCAGGATTTAGTGGTTCTCCGGTTTGGGATGAAAAATTGCAGGGAGTGGTGGGGATGGTAGTTGCCGCAGACCGCAAGCGAGAAACGACAAAAGTCGCGTTTATGATTCCGACAAAAATTTTAGTGAAGGCTTGGGTAGATTTGGAGTCAATTGTTATCCGAACTCAGGAAATAGAAAAACCAGTTAAGCCACGGTTGTCACCATTTAGGATAAGTTGTCTGGAACAAGAAAAAAAAGATTTAGAAGAAAAAATTAGGAACATTTTTAATCAAATGGGATTCCATGATCCCGCGTCAAATGAATATAAAAATCTCAAAAAGATAACTGAAGAATATTTTTCAGATCTTGAGAAAATTGAAAATAAATTATCTAGTTTTTAGCTTTTTAGGTATTTGATAATTTAAAATAAATGAATCGTAGAGAGTTTTTGGAACAAGAAAAAAAAGATTTAGAAGAAAAAATTAGGAACATTGTCATCCAAATGGGATTCAGTGATCCTGCCTCAATTAAATATAAGAATTTAAAAAAGGAAAGTGACATATATTTTTCTGACCTTGAGAAAATTGAATTTGATATTAGTTCATATCAACACTCATCATTAACCAACAATCAAAGAGGAAATCGCTTTGACAAAAAGCTACCAAAGATTGATTTTAGCAAACCGAGAAATCTAATTAATAAAATTATCGAAAAATTTGCTAGTACTCGTAAGGGAGGCTCGGCTTTTTTTTTAATTGAAAATATCAAGGAAACTAAAGGAGAATTATTGGTTTATGACATTCGAGACGATCTAAGCAAAGACAGTGATGACTGGAGACATTACCCGATTAATGTGATAGCGAATAATATTGTAGATGAACAAAGTTTATTAAGTGCGATCGCAAACTTTATACCTAACTCTGATTCGGAGACTCAAACAGTTGATAATCCTCAACAAGAGGCTATCAATATTATTGATAAAATCACGAATGGATTGCAAGTTGGAAGTCTTGTTTTTTTTGAATTGAATGATTGGGATGCTCTTGGGGAAAATCAAGATTCATTATTATCCTGGTTTATGGAGTATTTTTGGATTCCTCTAACTAAAAAACAGTCTCAACTATCTCAGAAGTATGCAAATATTAGAATTATCCTTTTTCTGACCACTAGTTATTCTTGTTTGTCAGAGGAATGTCAATACTTACCTCATTTCTGTCCAACCTTAAAATTCAATAAGCAAAAAATTTTTAAATTGTCTTTACCAATAACATGGACCCATAAAGATATTCGTGAATGGATTGAAGATACTTATAAATATTCTATTCAAAAAAGCTTGCTTGAGTCAAAATACATCTTTGATTATTCTAAAGGAAATCCAGAAAAAACCTGTTACATGTTGAAACAAAAATTTAATAAACTTTAGTTATAGCCTATGAATCCTCCTAAGTACATCTTCCAGGGCAATCCAAAACATCGACCTAAACAATGTCATCCAGATTCTCCCACAGAATTAGAACCCTATATTGCCGACAGCGAATTAATTGAAGCCGTAAATTTGGCAATTTTTATGAAAAGACCCCTGTTAATTGAAGGAGAATCGGGATGTGGTAAAACCCGATTAGCAGTGGCAGTGGCTTATGAATTAGGGTTACCCTTTTATCGCTGGGATATTCGTTCAACCACCAAAGTCCAAGAAGGATTATATGAATACGATGCCATTTTGCGCTTGCATGATGTCCAAACCCAAAACTTAACCCCGTCTATTAATCCGAAAACTGGACAACCGAGAAATCCTCAAGAACCAAACGATTACTGTGAACTAGGTCCCCTGGGAAAAGCCTTTCAATCCCACGACTATCCGGCAGTGTTGCTAATTGATGAAATTGACAAGGCTGATGTAGATTTCCCCAATGATTTACTGTCGATATTGGATAAACCTTGGAAATTTTTTATTCGGGAAACAGGAGAAATCATTGAGGCGAATCAAGAGCAACTACCAATTATCATTATTACCAGTAATAAAGAAAAAGGCAGTCTCCCCTCTCCCTTCTTACGCCGCTGTTTATATCACTATGTGCGTTTCCCTAGTCAACCAGAAGAGTTAGAGAAAATTGTCAAGGTTCACTATCAACAGAAACAGAAACCAGAGACCATGGCAATGCCCAAATCTGATTTAGTGACGACTGCGATCGCTAAATTTTTAAAGATACGAGAGGATAAAAGTCTGTTTAAACCTCCGGGAACCAGTGAGTTTCTGGATTGGCTGGCTGCCTTACATCACTTTAAATCGAAACCCTATGCTGTGACTAAACTCCAGCAAGATAAGACAATTCCCTATCGAGATTTAGTATTTAAATTGCGGCAAGATTGGCAAAATCCCAATTATGCAGGTTCATGATACCAATTTCCTTTAATGAGGCTACAGATCAGATCCCCCCTAGCCCCCCTTGAAAAAGGGGGGAACTGGACTTAAAGTCCCCCTTGTTAAGGAGAACTGGAGTTAAAATCCCCCTTGAAAAAGGGGGGAACTGGAGTTAAAGTCCCCCTTGAAAAAGGGGGGAACTCGACTTAAAGTCCCCCTTGAAAAAGGGGGGAACTCGACTTAAAGTCCCCCTTGTTAAGGGGGATTTAGGGGGATCTTCTACGTGTTTCACTATTTTATGAAATTGGTATGAGTAACTTTAATCCCCGCTCTCTGTTAACTCGCCTCTTTTACCGCTTGCGCCGGGATGGGTTTGCTTTGGGAATTAATGAATATTTAGCTGCCTTACAAGCTATGGAGGGCGGCTGGGGAGTGCAGGATGCCAATGCTCTCAAAAAACTCCTGCGATCGCTTTGGTGTCATTCCTTAGCCCAACAAGACCATTTAGAAGTCATTTTTTCTTCCATTAGGGCAGAAGAAAGCCAAGAAGACGCAAAACCAAGGGAAATTCCCTCAGAATCATCTGAATCATCGTCCTCCCCTAAGAATCCCCCTGCTTTCTCCCCTAGGGAACAGCTTACCTCAAAGGTAGAATCTCCTACTCCAGTTCCTGAATTATCTTTACTGCCGGTCAAATCATCAATCAATTTATTAGAACACACAGAAGACCGGGATTTCCAAGCTTATTATCCCATTTCTCGCAGGTATATGGTTTATAGCTGGCGTTATTTGCGGCGGATGGTGGCAGATGGTAGAGAAGATGTTCTGGATGTGGAAGGGACAATTGCCAAGGTCTGCCAACAGGGATTTTTTTTAAAGCCGAAATACAGCCGACGGGAGCAAAATCACGCTGATTTGCTCTTGTTGCTGGATCAGGAAGGCTCTATGACTCCCTTTCACCGCTTTACGCGAGATTTAGTCGAAACCGCCCAACACGACAGTAATATCCATCGGGTGCGGGTGGGCTATTTCCACAATGTTCCCGCAGAGTATCTTTATAAAGACCCTTATCTAACCGAAAAGGTAAAGTTTGAGTGGATTTTGGCAGACTCCGATGGGGATACCAGTGTTTTAATTGTCAGCGATGGGGGAGCAGCTCGTGGCGATCGCCGTTCCGAAAGATTTTCAGCAACCGCTGAAGTTTTGTGGCACATTAGACAGCATACCAAGTTAATTGCCTGGTTGAATCCCGTTCCCTCTGAACGCTGGCAAGGAAGCACTGCCCAATTTATCGCTCATTTAGTACCAATGTACCCCCTCGATCCTCATGGGTTAAATCAAGCGATCGCAAAGATTCGTTAAGATCTATGACAACGTCCTCATTTGACCAATTAACCGAAGAAATAGCCAACCAACAAATTGAACGATTTGTTGCCAGGTTTCAGCCCAACTATCGCTATCTAGCTTGTCATTGCGCCTTGCCCTTGGTCTTGACTCCGGAATTGGTCAATTATATCCGAGTGCAATTTTTACTGAACGAGGAAGTGCCTTGGATAGCAGAAGCAGATTTACTGTTATCGGAGTTATGCCGTCCAGTTGGTTATGAATTATATGCCATGACTCCGGCGGTACGGTCTAATTTATTGGCACAATTTGAAACACCAGAATTTCAGCACAAATTTGGCACAAATCGCCTCAAATCCGTTGCCCAATTGCTGATGGACTACGTGACTTATTTAATGGGAACCAATCCCCCTAGCCGACAGCGAGAATTCCAGGCACAACAATGGGCAGCCATGGTGTATTTAGATCAACATCGCACTAAAGCAGAAGAGGAGATTGCCACAGCCCTACAAGGATTGGTTCACCGAGGAAAAAATGGACAGGCAGAATTAGCCCGATTACAGCGTCTAATTCAAGAATTTAGACCCCAGTTGAGTCAATATGACTCCTTAATGAAATTTGCTCAATCCCTCGGAATCTGGCTCAACGGTAAAATTCCCCCTGATGCTAGTCAATCCTATGGTGTTCATGGGGTAAACCTTAGCCTTAATCAAGTCACTCAGCTTGAAGGTTTTCCACCCATGCAAACCTTTGAATGTGAGGTGGTAATCATTGGGCTGGGAGCAGAAACAGAGATATTCCCAGAGATTGAGCTAGAACCTTTTGAGTTTGAAGTGGCAACTATTGAGTGGAAACAAACAGGCTGGTTCAGAAGAAAACCAGAACTAATCATCAACCGTCATCAGCAACAAGCTGATGGTTTTACCGAAGATTTGGGGAATGGACTTGAGCTAGAGATGGTTGCCATTCCTGAAGGAAGCTTTATCATGGGTTCCCCAGAAACCGAAGAGGGGCATAGAGACAGTGAAAGTCCCCAGCATCAAGTCGCGGTTAAATCCTTCTTGATGGGCAAATACCCAGTTACCCAAGCCCAATGGCAAGCCGTCGCCGACCTACCCCAAGTCAACAGAGAACTTAAACGCGATCCATCCCATTTTAAAGGTAAAAACCGACCTGTAGAGCGAGTCTCTTGGGATGATGCAGTGGAGTTTTGTGAGCGGCTGTCCCAGTATACGAAACGCCCTTATCGCTTGCCCAGTGAAGCCGAGTGGGAGTATGCTTGTCGAGCAGGTACAACTACTCCGTTTCATTTTGGAGAGACGATTACTACAGAGTTTGCTAACTATAATGGCAAGTATACTTATGGCTCTGGTTCCAAAGGCAAATATACTCAGAAAACAACCCCAGTGGGGAGTTTTGGGGTAGGGAATGACTTTGGACTCTACGATATGCATGGGAATGTGTGGGAGTGGTGTGCAGACCATTGGCACTCAAACTATAAAGGTGCGCCGAGAGATGGCAGTGCCTGGCTTGATGAGTCTGACAATGATAATAAAAATGATAATAAGCGGCGTCTTTTGCGGGGTGGTTCCTGGGTCGACGACCCTGGTATCTGCCGTTCTGGGTCTCGCTACTACTTTAATCCCGGCCTCTGGCTCGTCGACTCTTTTGGTTTTCGTGTGGTGTGTGGGTGTGGGTGAACTCCGTAACCCTTTACCCTTTTGCCTTTTTGCCCTTTGCCCTGTTTTTTTTCTTCTTGTGGAACAGGCTTCTAGCCTGTTGCTGGAATAGGCTGCCTGTGTCAATCTCAATAACTAGTAATATATCACTGGCAAGATGCCAGTTCCACTTGTAGAATCACTGGCAAGATGCCAGTTCCACCTGTAGAATCACTGGCAAGATGCCAGTTAAAATTGTAGAACCACTGGCAAGATGCCAGTTCCACCTGTAGAACCACTGGCAAGATGCCAGTTCCACCTGTAGAACCACTGGCAAGATGCCAGTTCCACCTGTAGAACCACTGGCAAGATGCCAGTTCCAC
>NZ_JAAHIG010000008.1:0-15930 GCF_010692305.1 Moorena sp. SIO4G3
AAGAAAAAATTAGCACAAGAGGCAGAGAAGAGAGGAATGAACCAATCTGAGGTACTTAGAAGTTTAATAGCTCGCTTTCCCGATCCCAAGGACTCTGTGTAAAATTCATCCCACACCTATGCTACGCATCAGGATGTGGGGCTTCTTTTACCGGCCAGCTAAACCTAAAAACACTCCTTTACGTAGATAGAAGTGTTTTTACTTAGCCTGCCCAGCTTGGAGATATCAATAGTTTGACTATAGCGACAGGTTTGTAATTTGTCAACCGTACTATTCCAGATATCAGCTTAAAATCCATTCATCTATATATAGCGGAGTGTGCTGAGTATGGGATGTTGTTAGGTTTTTTGTTTTGCGTCCGCTATATATAGCAAAAGGAACAGGGAACAGCGGATCTGGAAACTTCACCTTGAAAGCCCCATCTCCCCATCTCCCCATCTCCCCATCTCCCCATCTCCCCACACCTCTCTCTCTTAATTATCTCCCCCTACTTGATTCTTATCAATCGACCGTTTCTGATTATATTCCTGAATCAATTCCGAAAGATTAGCATTTTTTTCCTTCAGAAGCTGCAGGTAATCTTCTTCCATAGCATTAGTAAGTTCAAGATTTCTCATATCTATGGCTAAATTAATCTTAAACTCAGAAAATTTGTTATGAAACGCTGCTGCATTATCATAGCTTTCCGAAGGGTTAGTTGTGGCACTTATGGTGCCGAATAATGTTCCTAATAGACTAATAAAAAATATAAAAAACTTGACGATATTTTCGGCTTGGTCATCATAAAAAAATTCTTGAATAAACGAGACCAATAACTCATTACCTGCCGTAAGACCTGCGATAGTTGCTAAAAAAATAGGGATAGTATATTGCAGAACAAAGAAAACGTACAAAAGAAAGTTGGAAAAAGAAATTTGAAAGTCACATCGTCTTTGGATATCCAAGAAAATCTTGTAGTAGTTAGACGAGAATATATACTTTTTTTCTTTAGGTTTTCGTACCCACACGGCTTTCAATTTTTGTCTAAACCCGACCCTAAAAAACCCAAGCATAAAACGCTTCTGGCCATGATATAGCAATTCTATGACTTGTGAGGTACAGGTATCTAGGTTTTAGGGAGCAGGGAGCAGGGAGCAGGGAGCAGGGAGCAGGGATTAAGCAAGAGCCAAGAGCTAAGAGCCAAGAGTGAAACAATTATGTGTACCTCATGAGTCCTAGAAACGCTATATAATATCAAGTCCGGTTGACTAATCATGATATCCCTTCTGGGGTAATAGTAATAGATAATTGGTAATAGATAATTGCTAGTTGATAATTACCCATCACCGATTACCGATTACCACCAATCCAGAGACTACTTGGGAGGTGATTAACCGGACTTGATATAACTACTTACATTTACTTGGACTTGAGACAGTAACAGGACACTTACCGTGAAAATTGATCAAACTGGCTATAGCAATTCTGATCACAAGTGAAGTACACAGGATTTTTTCCTGCTCCCTGCTCCCTGTTCCCTGTTCCCTAAAATCCCAAAATTATGTACTTCACCCAATTGACACTAGATTCAAACCAATTCACCCATCACCGCTCTGCGCAAAATCTCTGTCACTTCTATTGCCATTCTGGCATCAAGTTCCATCGCTTCACGATTGACATCTCTTGGCTCAAGCACTTTTGCTCCCCGTAGCGCCATACTGAAGGTAATTAATTTAGCTGGCTTGAGGGAATCGTCAAGACTAGGCTTAACTAATTTAACTAGCGCGACATAAACCGCTTCGGTTCTCTTCCTAATACTGGTAACTCCGTTGCCAAGTTTTGAGATAATCACGGTTGAGTCAATCATATTCAACAAACCCAACTCTTTAATAGCTAAATCCACTAACCGAGCGGGATCGTTCCCCATTGCTCTGATGATACTTTCGAGACTATCCCACTTAACTCCTGGTAGCTGGCATGCTTCCGGTATGTAATTATGCCAACCCACCATTGAGATCATCCGATTTAAATCATAAGCCGATATAGTATTACTTTCCCATTGAGGGGGTTCAGGGTCAGCAGTTAGAATTATGCTTTTGGTTGTGCTACCAAACAACTGGGGGTACTCGATAAAGGGTTTTTCCCCATATCGGCCACGGAAAATCAGGCTATCATTGCCTGTAATCTGTTTAAGCCAATTTTCTAAGTCCATTTGAGGAGCAAAGCGCTTTAACATTGCCCCTAAGCAATTAGAACTTGCTGTATTGTAGTTATAACTGATCACATCTGTGATTAAATCACAAACGGGAATATCTCGTTGATTTCCAGCTTGGTCTGTACCTCGAATTGTACACTTATCGACATCGTCATTAGGAGATTTGCTATTAAGGCGAGACACTAGATTAATAATGGGGATAATCTTACTACCACTCCAGAATTCATCATTACTTAGGGCATTTCGTCCCAACCATTTCACCTTGAACTCTTCCTCTACAAAACTACCAACACAGATACAAGCTTCTTTGATGTCTTGATGGAGAAACTCTAATCCTTGCTGATCAATCTCTGGAAGTTGCCCCAGGATTGGATAAGGACTGAACGTCTGATCCGCTTTAATTCCAGACACTAGATGTTTACCATCGGGTTTCTGGGTCAGGTGGGAGGGATAATCTTTAATTTGCTGTTTGTATGGTGAATTATCAATACCGATATATAATAGTTTGGGATTATCTTTAGCATCTTTTTCAGCAGCTTGGAGGTATTTTGGGTAAACGTTATCTTTGCTATAGTTATCTACAGTGATTAAGACTTCAGTATCGCCAATGTCCAAATTCCACAGCACTGAATCCTCAGTGCTTTTAACCAGTTGCTGATCACAAAATACTTTAAAAAAAATGTCTGGTCGTTGGTCAGCAAACAGCTCTTGAAAATAGGATTCATCGAATTCCATCCCAAAGCTGCCATGGTCATCAGTGATGGCGCTACCCACCAAGTTGTTGACAATAAGGTCTTTATCCCATGCTTCAATCCTTAGTCCTGAAACGACGCCACTGGTGTTTGGATCGATTACCAGACCTGAAATCTGAAATATTGCCATACTATACTAAATTCTCCAATTAAAGTCAATAACTATAGCTGATAACTCATGGATTAACCAAAGCAACAGCCCCTATTTGTTTTAACCTACAGATTGATGATTTGTCTATAGCAATTATCTTTCCTCATCAGGTAAAAAATTATCGGTTTTAGGGAACAGGGAACAGGGAAAAGGGAATAGGGCACAGGAAATAGAGAATAAGGTAAAAAATTATCTCATAGCTATTAAAAATGTTATCTATAATAACAATTAAGTTTAATCATTGAAGATATAATATTAAAATGAATACCCTGTTCATGACATGACCGTTAATATCGATGACTACAACTGTAGCAGTGGTATTTGTGGGTAAATTTGCTATTACTGCTCTTTTGATTAAGGGTAATCAGATCGACATGATATAATTTCCTTCTAACCTGTGGTGTAGAAGCAGGTTACCTTAAGCCTGTTGACTCAATATCATACATACTAAGGAATCTATGCCCCCAGCTGTTTCCATCCAGAACATCTACAAAATCTACGATAAGGTCCCTGTAGTCAATGACCTCTCCTTTACCATTGAATCAGGAGAGATATTTGGTTTGCTTGGTCCGAATGGTGCTGGTAAATCCACGACAATTCGGATGCTAACTACGTTAACTGAACCGACCAAGGGTCAAATTAAGGTAGCGGGTTACGACGTTGTAGAAGAAAAAGAGCAGGTCAAGGAAAATATTGGTGTGGTCTTGCAGCAAACTAGCGTGGATATTGACCTGACTGTCTGGGAAAACATGGAACTCCACGCACGGCTGCATCACATTGCCAATCCTGGGCGTCAGCGGCTGATTAATCAGTGGTTAGAGTATGTAGAGCTAATAGACCGACGGGATAGTTTAGTGAAAACTCTGTCTGGGGGAATGAAGCGTCGGTTGCAAATTGCTAGAGCGCTGTTACATCAACCGAAGATTCTATTTTTGGATGAGCCGACAGTAGGATTAGACCCCCAAACCCGCCGTCGCCTGTGGGAAATTATTCGGGATTTGAATCGCCAAGGTATGACGATATTGCTAACTACCCACTATATGGAAGAAGTGGAGTTTTTGTGCGATCGCTATGGCGCTGGCAAGCCAGGACGGATCGGTATCATGGATTCTGGTAGACTAATCAAATTAGGTACATTTGAACAGTTGCGCCACCAACATGGGGAAGGATTACTGATCAAACAACTCTCAGAACGCTTTGAATACAAATTTTTTCCGACTCTGGAACAAGCGAGTGGCTATCTCGAAAGTTTACCTGATAAAACTGGTGTGATGGTTCGTCCCTCCAACTTGGAAGATATCTTTGTTGAACTGACAGGACGCCAATTGGATTAGAAGCGAATAAAAAAATGCCTCGTCTAGCTACCCAAATTGAAGCGATTCTATACTTGAAGGGACAGCCCGTCTCTATAGAGGAAATCTCAGAGTATGCCCAATGCGATCGCGAAAAAGTTGCGGATGGCCTGATTGAACTGATGGCAGACTATGCCCACCGGGACAGTGCTTTAGAAGTTGTGGAAACCCCTGCTGGGTATAGCTTACAGTTACGAGCCACGTTTAGTGAATTACTGCAAAACTTAATTCCCGCTGAATTGGGCACAGGTGCTTTGAGGACTTTAGCTGCGATCGCCCTTAAAGGTCCGATTACCCAAGCTGACCTAGTCAACCTTCGTGGTAGTGGAGCGTATCAACATATCCAGGAACTGGTCGAACTCGATTTTGTCCAGAAACGTAGACAAACTGAGGGGCGTTCCTACTGGTTACAAGTTACCGAAAAATTTCATCAACACTTTGAAGTTGAGCAGCTATTGCCACCCCAATAGAAGCTATGCTAAGGGTTACAAAAACTTCAAGATTCCTTTAAGTAAGCTTTTTTACTCAGAATTTCTACCGAAAAAAGTTAGATTTATCCCCGAAAGCTGATTCAGCTGATCTCACAATCGTTTAGAGTATAGAAAAGTCGAGATGAAGCAGGTCAAACCTAAAATTCCTAATGGTATTCAACCCCGATTTTCTAAGTTCCCCAGGAGCAGAGCCTCAAGCGAACCAACTGCTGCAATACCTCCAGAATCAACCTTCTGATGTTTTAGCAAGGATTGCGAAGTCTGCTAGCCCTGAAATCCAACAAATCATCTCTCAGAACGTTCAGGGGCTAGTAGGGATGCTGCCATCAGAAAACTTTAATGTTCAAATCACCACTGATCGGGAAAATTTAGCTGGATTGCTGGCGTCAGCCATGATGACTGGTTATTTTCTCCGTCAGATGGAACAGCGTATGGTTCTTGAAGACAACTTAACCAACTCCACTCCCTTACGTCCTCAGAAGCGGCCCAGTGAAAAGCGTAGCGATTCCCCAAAGCCAACTGAGTCATAATAGATGTCCTCTGGTTTAATACCTACGCTCGTTAGGTACACACCAGTGAATGGCACTATGTTCAGAATGATTAACTTGGGAAAAAGACTAAACGGAATAGGTTAAAGGGATGATACTATCACAATCTATTGTCCCTTTTTCCTTTTTAGACCCAGGTCGAGATGGATCCCAGGGGAGGATTAGCCTATAGAGGAGGATAACCGTGCATGGTCAAATTTAACTATTTCAGATAGTATCATCTCCGGTAGCATCAATAGTTTCAGATATTGTAAATCAAGGAGTAATAGGTAATGAGTAAATGGTAATTGTGATTAGCCATTACCGATTACTTATTACCGATGACTTGTTACCGATTATCGATTAGACCTAGCAACCTTAGTAGTTTTATTATACTGTTTGCGTCAATTATTCTGGCCTGATCCAAAGTTCCCTTGTCCAACGTTACCGACAACTGCGGCGAAGTTTGTTACCCATTATCCATTACCCTAACCCAAACAAAACCTTCGACGCGGAGTGGGCGGGGAGAACTTCAACGACCCAGCAAAATCTTAATCTGGTCAACTAGACTTGTGCCACCAAACCATAGAGCAAACAGAATTGAGATGGAGAGGCTTGCTCCGATCAGGCACACCACTAAACCGGCTAGGCTAATTGCGCCATCATCTTCAGTTAAGCCAAAACCAGTGATAAAAATTCCCATCGCTGGAACGGTATTTGTCCCTGGAATCGGAATCATCATCGAAATTGACATTAATGCGATCGCACTCCCCATAAATATCCGACCAGGCAAACTGGTACAAATATAGGTTAGGCGAGGACGGGTAACTGCCTCAATCCGCCGCAACCAAGGGAGTCCTATTTTCAGAAAACCCTGCACGGTTTCCAATTTCATTTTCCCATTCATGATCTTCTTTGGTAGCCAGGGGCGTTTGGCACCAACGATGAGCTGAATAGCCAACAATAATATCACAATTCCAAAGGGAATCGAATAACCCGGTGCTGGAACTGGCAAAGCTGAAGGTAGAGATAGGATAACGAATATAAACCCAAAGATACGTTCCCCCGCTAGGGTCAAAATATCTGCCAGCCTTACCTGAGGCTCTTGCTCTTCCTCAAAAAAATAGCGCTGTAGTTCTACAGAGAGTTTAGCCATTTAGTAGTGATTAGTTATAAAAGTTAATATACTAATCTATACTAATCTTTCTAGCACTTACCCTGACATTACTGATCAGATTAATTGCTAGCTGTACAGCAATTCAGAAACGGTTTGTTAGCGATCGCTTCTAAGCCCACTGATTTGATCAGATCTACCCATGCTTGGGGCTGGGAATCCCGTAACTGGGCGATAGTAGTCAGAGTTTCTTGCCAAATCAGAGCATCAGCATATAGTTTGGCTTGTTCTAAGGTATTTTGCTCCTGCTCTAGATTAAGCGCTAATTCTGGACTAAGTTCAGTACGCTCTAGAATTCCTTGAACCCAATGATCTCGGCTACGCTCTTGAGGATCGCAAACGAGTACGAAAAACCACTTGTATTTCTTACCCATGGTCAGAGGTACGGTTGTCGGTACGCTCAGTTGCACAATACCGTTCGTGTTATCCAGGCTCACGCTGGTCAGGTAAACCTCTTGATTCTGGTCATCAATTAACACAAATTCTGCTTCGGAGGCTGTAGTTTTGGGAACATACCAGAACAGTGTCGGATTAGCCGCCACGGTTGTGACCAGATTATTGGCAGGCACGATAGCAGTCAAAGGGATGTCATCGCTGTCAGTACAGGAATAGCTACGAGACCCTCCTCCTGCTGTTCTTCTAGGTTCTCCTCGTTCTGGTACTGGTGGAAATTTAATCATATGTGTCCCAGCCCCAAGGGTTCTAGACGGTGATCCTCGCTCTGGTGGTGGTGGGAAGTATGCACCCACTTCATGGTGTGGGTATGACTGTGCCAGTAACTGGGGTGCGGTGAAGTCAGTTACCAGTGCAGCCGAGAGCATTGTAGTCAGCACTGCCAGATAGGTTGGAGATTGTTGCCAGATCATAATCAATCACCCTACTCATTAATAGGCCTCTTGCAAAAGTCAATTTTTGCTATCGTATAGTATTTATCACCCTCTTTTTAAAGATTTATGCAAGAGTCAATATAAGTTTGTTATTTTATTCTACCTATAGGGTTGATCTTAACTTGCCGTTCAAAACCCTCTCTATACTATATCTTATTCGTTGTCAAGGATACAAAAGTTTTTAGAGGTGCCATTGTGAACTACCCCGACCTACTTCGTTGTTCGCGTTCGCGCAGCGGAGGCCGTAGGCCACGCTTCGCGAACGGCTTTGCCGAAAGCGTGGCCTACGGCCAGGTCGGGGCTTCCAGCTTCACGGAAGAATGCCTTAACTTAGACGGACGTCCGCGCCTTGGTCTTACTTCTTCTCCACTGGCGTTAACCTCCCCTGTCCCAGAGGAGGATAGCATTCTAATCCCTTCTGCTCTAATATTCTTTGCCGCATTACCATCTCTGTCGTGGTGAGTTCCACAGCTTGGACAAGTCCAAGTCCTAACATCCAGTGGCAACTCCTTGATTCGGTAATGACAATTAGAGCAGGTTTTGGAACTAGGGAACCATCGATCTATTTCAACCAACACTTTTCCTTCTCTTTCGCACTTGTAAGAAAGAAAGTTAACAAAGGTTCCCCAACCCAGATCAGAAATTGCTTTAGCTAATTTGTGGTTACGAACCATGCCCTTGACATTTAGGTTTTCGACTACCACTAATTGATTCTGATCCACTATTTTTCTGGACAGCTTATGTAGGTAGTCTTGGCGGACATTTCCAATTCGCTCGTATACCTTAGCTACAATCTTTCCAGCCTTTTTGCGCCCACTGCTTCCCTTTTTCTTTCGGGCAGCAATACGCTGTTTTTTGGCTAACTTCTTTTCGTACTCAGCCAGATGCTTAGGATTACTGAACTTAGAGGTCTTTTCGCCATCATATGTGATTGCAAAATCCTTGACACCCAGGTCAATGCCAATCACTTTCCCATCACTGGACGACTTTGCTCTATCCCCTTCATACTCCATTAATACAGAAGCATAATATTTTCCAGAAGGAGTTTTACTGACTGTTACAGTCTTGATCTCTCCGTCCAGTGAGCGATGAATTACCGCCTTCACAACTCCCAGCTTTCCAGGAAATTTAAGGCAATCGCCTACCTGTTTTACGTTTTGGGGATACTGAATTGATTGACGGTGATGGTACGACTTGAACCTAGGATACTTAGCTCTACCCTCAAAGAAGTTTTGGTAAGCACGACTAAGATTGAGACTTACAGATTGCAGAACCTGAGAGTAACAATCTTTTAGCCATTCAGTCTCTTTTTGTTTCTTGAGTTTCGGCAACATAGAGTTGAGTGCAGATTGCTTTAGCCCAAAGCCAGTTTCTTTGTAGGTTTCTATGCACTGATTCAGAGCATAGTTCCACCACCAACGAGCGCATCCGAAATGTTGAGCTAACACTTGGACTTGCTCTTGTGTGGGATAAATTCTAACTTTAACGGCTTTATGTTTCATTGCACTCAACCTTGTAGGAGATGAAACCTTAGAATAAAGAAGCCTTTATGGTTAGTCGGCTATGCATAAAAGAGGTGCGACCCGTGGCGAATTTAATTACGGGTCAAGCGCACCTTTGGTTAAATCTTTGTGATTAGCGTGATTTGCGCGGTCTTGGGGGTTTCCCCCATGAGCGACTGCATCAAGACAAGGCTTCTTTATTCTTACGGTAACTTCAAAATCGACCTTAATTACTATTAAATCTATTTCACAGTAATAAATCAAGGCATAATATAAATTTTCTGGCTCGCTATCCATCCCCAACCTCAACGAAGTAGGTTGGGGATGGATAGCGAGTTTTGTTAAATCGTTTAGGCCGGTCAGGGCAATCGATAGTCGGTCATTGTCAACTACCAATTACCCATGACCCATGACCCATTACCTATTACCCATAACCCATTACCCAAAAAGAGATATCAGGATTATTGAACCGGTATCGTAAAGGGATTACCCTAGTTTTAGGTACCAGAAGTCCAAGAGTTGATGTACTCGATTTGGTCTGGGGTGAGGCTATCAATGTTAATGCCCATTGCTTGTAACTTCAACCGCGCAATGTCCTTATCCACTGCTTCAGGGATAGAGTGTAAACCTGGTTCAATGGATCCTTTGTTCTTGACTAGGTATTCACAAGCCAAAGCTTGGTTAGCAAAGCTCATGTCCATCACCGCACTGGGATGACCTTCAGCTGCTGCCAGGTTAATCAGGCGTCCTTCACCCAGTACCACAACGGATTTACCATTTTTCAAACAGTACTCTTGGGTAAAGTTCCGTACTTCTTTGACTTCCGTTGCCATTTCCCCTAAGGACTTGAGGTCAATTTCAATATCGAAGTGACCAGAGTTGCACACCATTGCGCCATCTTTCATCACCTCGAAATGCTCAGGGCGAATCACGTGCTTGTTTCCAGTAACTGTGACAAACAAGTCACCTAAGGGAGCAGCTTCTTCCATCGGCATTACCCGGAAGCCATCCATTACAGCTTCAATGGCTTTAGTGGGGTCAATTTCAGTAACAATGACATTAGCTCCCAGTCCCCGAGCTCGAAGTGCTGTACCTTTGCCACACCAGCCATAACCGGCCACAACCACGTTTTTACCAGCTAGCAACACGTTGGTGGCGCGGATAATACCATCAAGGGTAGATTGACCAGTACCGTAGCGATTGTCAAAGAAGTGCTTGGTGTCAGCATCGTTAACATTCATTGCTGGGAATGTCAACACCCCGTCATTGAACATAGCCCGGAGACGGACAATGCCAGTGGTGGTTTCTTCGGTGGTACCAATGATATCACCGAGCTGGTGTTGGCGCTCTTTTACCAGAGTGGCGGTAACATCGCTACCATCATCGATTATGATGTTGGGTTTGTGATCCAGGGCAATTTCAACGTGGCGGTGATAGGTTTCGTTATCTTCCCCTTTGATAGCAAATACAGGAATCTCATGATCAACCACTAAGCTAGCAGCTACATCATCTTGGGTTGACAGAGGGTTGCTGGCAATCAGCAGAGCATCAGCACCAGCAGCCTTGAGTGCGATCGCTAAATGGGCAGTTTCGGTGGTTACGTGACAGCAAGCAACTAAACGAATTCCTTCTAAAGGCTTTTCTTGGGCAAAGCGGTCTCGGATTTGCTTGAGCACTGGCATCTCCCGTCCAGCCCATTCAATCCGCTGTTTTCCTTTTGGTGCCAGAGATAGGTCTTTAACTTCGTGTTTAATCCGATTAGCAGTTGCAATCATCAGGTTTTGTGTTTTAGTTAACGTTTTTTAGTTTAGCTTTGATTAGTTTAACGTGTTCGAGAAAGTGCCAGTGGATGAGGAAGCTTTATCAAAATTCTGATTCAACCCGCTGAGATTAAAGATAGTTTACAGATTTCTACCATCAACGGGTGATAAACAACTCATTTCGATGTAGTAAATTCGCTATTTTTTGTCAATAGCAGCAAACCATCATAGGAGTAACTACTGACCAGTACGAAAATAGTATATTTGTACTATAATAGAAGATAGCGAGTTGACGGTCAGCTGATCTGATGTAAACCCCTAATCAAGGTTTTTCCCCATGAAGAAGCACTATATTCTGAGCATCAATCCCAATGCCGACTACCAATGGGAGCAGTGTACGTTAAGAGATCCCATTACCGCAGAACGACCAGAGTTTGCTGGTTTGATTTCCCAAGCTGTGGCAGATCAAACTGGTTCTTATTTAGTGGCAGTTAATATTGAGGTAGAAGTATTAGAGCAAGCAGCACAGCCCCAAGCAATGAAAGTGCGGGTTGATTTGCCAGTGCTTCCTGTGGAAGCGGAACCATCAGGATTAGTAGCATGATTATACCGGATCCGATCCTGACAGAAATGTAGCTTCAACCCGCATTCAATAACCGCTCTGCTATCGGGTCGGACATGGGCTTGGTGCGGGCTTAGCTAAAACCAACCAAAAAGCTTAACGAGGCAAACCGTTCCCCGGCCCGATGATGGGATTTTCCACGGCTTCTCGGTACTGTTCAACGGCTTCAGTATAGGCAATGGGCAGAACACACTCGACGTTTTCATGGGGACGAGGAATGATTACCCAGGATTCCAGGGTAGCGCCATAGGCTTTTTCGACGGCTGCAATACCGGCATCCATAGCTGCTTTTACTTCCGAAACATCCCCGCGAATATTGATATTGAAGCGGGCGCTACCAACTCTGATGTAACCTACTAAGGTAACCCTACCGGCTTTAACCATAGCATCTGCTGCTGCGAGTATCCCAGGAAAGCCTTTGGTTTCTAGGGATCCAACCGCCACTGTGGACATAGCCAAACTCCTTACTTTGTTGAATTTGTTGAATTATTTGGAACTCAGGAACTATTGTACGAATCTTCGCTACCGATTCTGAAAAATACTGATTAAGCGTATTAGTTTAAAATGTTCGGAACTCTTCGACTTTGCTGGTGTAGTGGATGGGCAGCACTGTGTCCACATTTTCATTAGGGTTAGGAATGATATAGTAAGCTGTCACTTCGGCACCATAGGTTTTCTCTACGGCTTCCAGACCAGCTGCTACCGCGACGTTTACCTCTGAAATTTTACCACGGACGCTAACCATAAACCGACCTTTCTCAGATTTATCATAGGATACCAGTGTGACTGCCCCTGCTTTGACCATGGCATCTGCTGCGGCTAGTACCCCTGGAAAACCTAGGGTCTCAATGGTTCCAACTGCTACTGGCATTGTGTTCTACTCCGGTCAACACGAAAATTGGGTTAAATCTGATTGTACTGGAGTTATTAGGGAAAATATATCCTGGCTTGCCTAAAATGTTAGCATTTAAAATTTAAACTATAAAATATTGAAATTTAACCATAAAAATTGGTTAGTTTTTTTAGGCTCTTGCGCACCTGTTTTTCTTTCTCCTGGAGTTCAGTAATCAGTTGTTGATTATAGGGTTCGATAATCCCTGATTCAGTTTCTGAATTTTTCCAAAGTTTACGGGCTAGTTGGAAACATAACTGACATCGTTCTAAATTTCTCAAAATTGAAGGAGTAAATTGAGCCAACAGTTCTTCATCTTCTTTGGTAAACCCCTTTAGATCGATTCTTTCATACAAGTGATCGTTTGGATGACTATTGGGTTTTAATTTATTAATTAATTGTACCACAGCAATTAAATTTTTTTGCTGATTCAACACGGGCCAAGCTAGCATAGTATAGGTTCGGTAACCGGTAATTTTGTCGATTCTTTTCGCTTCTTCAGAACGTGGGTCGTCATAGACATCAAAGGGAACATTAATAATACTTAAGGAGGTAACAGCTGCACCAGCAATTCCTTTATTTGCTGGAATATCAATGACTAGGGAGCCACCTTGACCATCATCAGCGTCAATGGAACCGAGTATATTACTGTGCTGATCCAGTAAAAAAATACTGGTACGGTCTGCTTTTAGTATGTTTCCCGCTTTTCGAGTCAGGCGAGTTAACATTTCTTTGAGGGTGTCCACTAACTCCCCTAAAGCGTCATCAACGGTGTTCACCTCTTCGATAAGTTTTGGTTTTGCGTTCCCGTAGCGTGGCCGTAGACCAATTGCATCACTGGTATCTACGGTATCTAATTCACTGGTATCTACTTGAATCTCTGAGGATTTCACCGGAGTTTCCAGTAACTCTAAACCAGCAATTTCTCGCCAGTTTAAGTGCAATGCTTGACAAATTTCTACAAAGAAAAGACCTTTAATAGGCTTCCCGATCAGAAAAAGATTAACAATGGGCAAGTCTAAATCTAATTCATTAGCTAGGTCTAGATCTCTTCCCCGACGCTTACGCTTCCAAACTAATTTGACTGTTTCGAGGTGCTTAGGGTGTACACTATATAATTTTTCCATTCTTTTGTGATTTGGGGAAAGCTGCTTATCTCAACTCCAACTGATTAGGGAGTAGCTAAAAAATAAAATACCTGGTTTTAGCTTGTCGGATAGGCAAAAAAAGTTAGTTTATTTTCATTTTTATAGATTAAATTAGGTTGCCCACCCTACTTTAATTGGTATTTTTTTTTACCCAAGTCCCGGCTGTCAATCTATTGGTTTTTATCGATATTCCGGATACTTCATGTCACTGCTCTTAGTCTCTAATAGGTTTATCCCATTAGTTAACTATACTCCCTAGGTAGTTTTACCAAACTAGTTGCTGCTTTCACTAGTGGATTGCGCTAGATGCTGCTAGGTAATTAACCGTGCTTGTTAATAACCTATAAGTTATTGATAACAGTCACAGTATCACCTACATAGTGTCAGTTACCCTTACCCCCATTACCACCATGGTGAAGATACCATAGTTGGTCTACAGGTGTCACACCTGATCAATAACCTGATCAATAAACAGATAATCGCTTCTTTTTGCTTGGGTATCATGTGCTGCTTCCAGTAAGCGCTGGGCAGCAGTATCAGTATAATAGTGCTTTTTACGAAAAAGGTAAAGTCTTTTCCAGGAAATGCAAGCAGTCAGCTAATACGCTAAGCTCATGCTACATCAACCGCTTCTTAGCAGTAAGCTAAATCATCCAGGAAAACTTAGACATTTAGCTGAGGGGCGCTAGTAGATCAGTTATCCTGGACAACCCCCTTAAGATGTTGATAGCTGATAGCTATCAGCTAATTCGCACGCTACTTGAGGTGCTTTTGAATAAGCGATGCAGAGGTGCGACCCGTGGCGAATTTAATTCGCCTACGGAAAACGCACCATTACGGTCTTGGGGGTTTCCCCCACTCGCTATTGCATCAAGAAAAGAGGTAAGCTTTGGCCTTTGATGACGCTACTTAAGGTGCGAACAGCTTTTGAATAAAATAAGCACCTCAAGCAGCGTGAGCGAACAGCTCACGGCTGACAGCTGATGGAAGCTGACTAGAGATTTTGGATGAGTTGGTTAATACGTTTTAAGATTCTCAGAACAGTGTAAAGGTCATCTTTGTTCTCAAGAGCGAATGTATAGGATTGAGCATATTTAGGTGGCTTGGTGGTTGTCATCTTTAGGAATTTAAACTCATTACCATTGGTGATAAATCCCAGGATATGTTGCTCTGGATTAGGATTAGCTAACATATAGGCTAAGACTTGGGGAATTCCCGCTGCTAAGGCATATTTTGTGCCTTTTGCTTCAATAACAGTAACCCATAATTCTGGTTTAAAAATCAGAATATCAATACGTCCATTAACAATTATTCCCTCATCCTCTGAGGGAATTTTAACCTCTTTTTCTGCTGTGATTTCAAAGGGATGACGAAAAAATCCTGCTAGTCTCAATAATGGCGATATTATCACCATTTTCAAGATCACTTCCAATAACGGAGACTCAGATAAGTACAGATACTCTTCTTTAACTTGCCCTAGCAATTGCTTCTCAAAATCCGTCAGTTCTGGTAAATCGTCTTGCCATTCTCGAAAAAACTGTTCATCATCGGTTCGTTCTAGATTAAATCTGTGTCTTAATTGACGTAAGGTAATCTCTTTTGCAGGAATTGTTTGAACCATGGGTCGTTTAGAGTTTAGAGTTTAGAGTTTAAGTAATCAGATATCATTATGAATTATTTATAGCAATTTTGATAAGTATTCAGCTATCAGCTAATGCGCTACGCGCACGCTACTTGAGGTGCTATCAGTTATCAGCTAAAGGCCAACGGCTGACCGCTGACCGCTGACCGCTGAATACTTACGTTGGGATGTTATTGACACGCGAGAATGTGATCACTAACTTGATAACAATTTAATGATTCTGATCCACTTATGGGTGGATAGTGCAGCTAGGCTGTACTCGTGGAAAAGTACAATTAATGATTCGGTCAAGTTTTGCTTAACTACAATACTTGACCGAATTTTTTTTATCATTCAGAGGGAACAGGGAACAGCCGTTTGGGTGGTGCGTTACGGGACGGGCTCTTCTAACCTTGGCGCTCGAGGCGGAAAATGAGGGTGAGCCCGTCCCTAACGCACCCTACGCACTCGATTGCGAAAATGCAATAGTTTTTAAAAACCCTTTTACCTTACTAATCCCATTAGTATCACTAATCCCAGTTGCCCTCACTGCTTGAGATTGTGAGAATGCAATAGTTTTCTAGCACCCTCTTCTCTCTATTACTCTATTTAACCCATTACACTTATTCCACCTTTAAATTGCGACAATGCAATAGTTTTAGAGAACCCTTTTAGACCACGAATCCCATTACAATCACTAATCCCATTTAACACCACAGCTTTAAATTGCGATAATGCAATAGTTTTACTATGCCCTTGCCTTTCAAGAACAAGTGTGTTAAAGTAAGGATATCGTAAAAGCAATGGTTTACTCCCCATGATGATTTCCACTGCACAAGCCGCTGAATTACTTGGTG
>NZ_JAAHIG010000008.1:16030-37755 GCF_010692305.1 Moorena sp. SIO4G3
GATAATGCAATAGTTTTACTATGCCCTTGCCTTTCAAGAACAAGTGTGTTAAAGTAAGGATATCGTAAAAGCAATGGTTTACTCCCCATGATGATTTCCACTGCACAAGCCGCTGAATTACTTGGTGTTTCTGCCACTCGCGTCCGTTACCTTCTGGGTAAGGGCAGAGTTAAAGGGGCTTATAAGGTGGGTAGAACTTGGGTGATTCCGTTGTTTGATGGGATGCCGGTGGTGACTCCTGGCACTCGCGGACCAAAACGAAACTGGTCAAAGCGTACAAATTACACTAAGGCTGTGATCCACGTTAATCAGAAAGTGATTCGCCAAAATCTCAAGACCGGGGAGCGTAATCCTGTAATTACGGTGAAGCGAGGCTCTAAAAATGTTTACGGTCATACGGTAGAGGTCAATGGCCCCTGTCGGGTGATGTATCGTCCAGATGATCCACTACATTGTGGAGCACGGGTGTGGATTGAGACGATTTCTGATTTTGAAGTAATATCGGCTTGATGGGATGTGAATGTGATCGCGTAGCGTGGCTTTAGGCCAATCGCATTCACATCAAATTAATCACAAAGTTTCCTGTGATCGCGTAGCGTGACCTACAGCCAATCCCATCAAACCAGTCAATGTTTTGCGATCGCTTTTAGCGGAAGCTTCGCTTCATCGCGTAGCGTGGCAGTAGGCCAATCGCATTCACATCGAATCAATCACAAGGTGTCCTTTTGCGATCGCTTTTAGCGGAAGCTTCGCTTCATCGCGTAGCGTGGCTTTAGGCCAATCGCATTCACATCTCGAATCAACCACAAGGTGCATCTCATTTTTTTCAATGTGGCGTAGGGTGCGTTGGGGACAGGCTCGCCCTGATTTTCTGCCTCGAGCGCCAGGGTTGGGACAGCCCACCCCGTAACACACCACCGGATTAAACAGCCTTAATGAAATCCACCCCTTTCTTGAGTATCCAGAAGTCTCTCCTGATCAGAATTTGGCAGAACGCTAATTAAGGTTGGTTCTCAAATTCCGGAAAATTAGTGGTGCTTCGCGCAGGCTTTCTTAATGGCGATCGCTCCATGGGTTCACTCAGCCTCCCGTTTGTATGCATAGTCATTTACTGTATTATGCCAACCTTGAATTCTGGTTTTAAATGTTCGCCATTCGTCATAAACCTCTTTGAAAAGAGGATTGCCTTGGGCATAGAAATTCAAGAGTTTATTAGTTTCTTCTTCAGCCTCTTGCATTATTTCCGCGCTAAACGGTTTAACTGTTTTTGTTTGTTTTATTTGTTTTAGCTGTTCACCATTTTTCTGATCGTACTCAGCCAAAATTTCCATAAGAGTTTCATGGCAAGCAGCCTTAAATATTGCTTGATAGTGAGCTGGCAGTTTATTCCATTTTTTAAGGTTTACTTGTATATCAAAGGTTGTGCCAGGTTCCCACCAACCTGGATAATAATAATATTGAGTATTTTCGTTTAACCCTAATTTTACGTCATCGTGAGGACCGGTCCACTCAGCAGCATCAATCGTCTTGTCTGCTAGTGCTCCACTAATTTCATTGGATCGAAGCGGCTGACCTCGTTTGTCTTCATCCGTTATTACACCAAATTTGGTTAAGACCTCCGCGCCCAGTCCAGGAATACGCATTACCAATCCATCAAAATCCTTGATTGAGTTGATTTCTTTTTTGAACCATCCTCCCATTTGCCCACCCGTTGCTGCGACTGGAAAGGGAATCACGTTTAAATTTAAGTTTGACCTTTGATAAATACTCTGCATAAAAGTTAACTCATCATTTGGGTCTTTTTTGTAATATAGCCAAGCATTTTGCTGTTGAGTATTTAGTCCAAATGGAATAGCTGAACCGAAAAAAAGAGGTCTATATTTGTCTTTATTGTAGTAGATACCATTATAGGCGCAGTCTAGATCTCCATTACTAACTTTTTCAAGGATTGAATCTGTATCTATATTTATTTGTGCTTTTTTATCTATTTCAATAATAAACCGACCCTTTGTCATGTTATAAATCTTATCCTTGAGCCTTCTTGGAGCTTGGGAAAGAATAATTTTGTCTGTTTCTTTTCCCAAGAAGCTAATCATTGTCCATTTGACATCTGCAACTTTTGTTACTTTTTGAACTTGAGGAGAGTACCAAACCCCGAACACAGTCAGTATTAATACAACTACGATGATAATAGGATATAATTTACGTTTAGGATTTTTGACCCAACGTTTAATCCCTTCGTAAACGTCTTTTATAAAGTTTTCGATAAACCAAAGTAAAACTTGCTTAATTGCATCAATAATAAAAATCATAGGTTATCCTATACACTTAATAGTAGTAAAAAATAGTTGTCTTAAGTGATAACTTATCAGTCATTAATCATGGCTGAACACTAATTGATAATCCATCCAGAAGTGATTGATAAAACTGAACATTGATGAATTTGAATAACCCTATTATCTAAGTCCTGAATTAATCAGTAACTGGGGGAGTCAGGGTAAACAAGCTTATTTTGAAATGGCTACTGGAGATTATATTCTTAGGATAAATATTTGGCTTATTAATGTTGTAATATTTGTTAGGTGTGCTTTTCGTTGGCGAATTTAATTCGCTAACGAAAAGCACCTCTTGATGCAGTCGCTCATGGCAGTTTACGCCAAAACCACGCTGCATTGCTTCTGAGTAAGGTTTCTAGGATGTAGATGGATTTGCCCTGTGGTGTCTTATAGTTATGTCTGTTGTCAAACCCTGATTTATTTTCAATTAAGCTGATGCCCATTTAAATTGGTTATTTCCCGTTCCCTGTTCCCTGTTCACCGTTCCCTTTGAACCTTTGACCTTTGACCAATTTAGGTATCCCAATCTCAATGCTAAACAGCTTATTGATTTTTAGGATTATTTATTTAATCAGAGTTATTGTCATTTTAGCACAATCTTCAACAAGAGGAACCAACCAGAGACAATTTTAATTTAATCTAATATCTTATTTTTTCATCAGAGAAAATAACCCTTTTCCAAATAGGTCATGAACACTAAGGCTGATTTCTGATCACATCAAAAAATATCGGAGCTCTTTCCTACTCTTCTCTTTTAGCTGTTTCTTGTTTCCGGTTAGAGCCATCTTCTGTTTACATCTCATTTAAAAACTCTAATTTCCCCGAAACAATCGATCAATTTTAAGACTTATGAATTGACAAAAAAGCCAAAATGTGCATATGTCAATCGCTTTTCCATAAGAAAGGCAACAGGGTAAGCATTCAGCCGTCAGCCGTCAGCCGTCAGCTGTCAGCTATCAGCCGTTGGCCACAGACAGGCTCAAAGCTGATAGCTGATAACTTACGCAACAGGCAACAGCTAAGAGTTGATATTTCGACAATGCAATAGTTTTATAGCACCCTTTTCCACTACTACTCCCACATACTCCACATATCCTAAATATCCCACAAAATTAGAAATTGCGATAATGTCTTGATGCAATAGCGAGTGGGGGAAACCACGGCAGTCGCTCATGGTTTGTTCGCGTTCGCCTTTGGCGTGGCCTACGGCCAAGCGTCGCCAAAGGCGATAGTTACCGTAAGACAGTTGAGCCTTAATCAATAAGTTTTACCCCTTTTCTGCATAGCCTACCAACCATAAAGGCTCAACTGTCTAAGGTTTCGTCTCCGGGGGAACCCCCAAGACCGCGCTGCCTTCCCAAGACCGCGCTGCATCGCTGCAATAGTTTTTACCACCCTTTTATAATTTTTAACTTACTACACCCACTAATCCCATTTTTCCTTTGAATTATGATAATGCAATAGTTTTACTATGCCCTTGCCTTTCAAGAACAAGTGTGTTAAAGTAAGGATATCGTAAAAGCAATGGTTTACTCCCCATGATGATTTCCACTGCACAAGCCGCTGAATTACTTGGTGTTTCTGCCACTCGCGTCCGTTACCTTCTGGGTAAGGGCAGAGTTAAAGGGGCTTATAAGGTGGGTAGAACTTGGGTGATTCCGTTGTTTGATGGGATGCCGGTGGTGACTCCTGGCACTCGCGGACCAAAACGAAACTGGTCAAAGCGTACAAATTACACTAAGGCTGTGATCCACGTTAATCAGAGGGTGATTCGCCAAAATCTAAAGACCGGGGAGCGTAATCCTGTAATTACGGTGAAGCGAGGCTCTAAAAATGTTTACGGTCATACGGTAGAGGTCAATGGCCCTTGTCGGGTGATGTATCGTCCAGATGATCCCCTCAAGTGTGGAGCACGGGTGTGGATTGAGACGATTTCTGATTTTGAAGTGATTTCAGCGTGATGGGGAATTTGCCTTGGCGTAGCTTGGCCTACCGCCAATTCCATTAAAATCGAATCACGACAAGCTGTCTTATCCTTGATGATCGGGCATTGCTGAGGGGCGAAATGAATATAAGGTGGTGCGTTACGGGACGGGCTGTCCTCACAAGGCCCGTTAGAGGCGGTCACAGCGAGCCCGTCCCTAACGCACCCTACGCAACTACTAAGCGATCGAGACTTTAGCGATCGCGTTTTTTAGATGAGCGAGACAGTAGCGATCGCGTTTTTTAGCAATCAGATTTTTCTGATCCCATAATCAGTGATCAGACCATGACTATAGGGATCCGTGTAGGAATGGTGATAATTTTTGTTCCCTGTTCCCTGTTCCCTGTTCCCTATTCCCTACTCCCTACTCCCTACTCCCTACTCCCTACTCCCTACTCCCTTGCTGTCATAACCAGCTTAGCCACTTAGCAAAGCTTCCACAAATTCATAACTAGAGAAAGGCCGCAAATCTTCAATCCCTTCCCCTGCACCAATAAACCGAATCGGTAAGCCCAGTTCCCGCACCACTGCTAAAGCGACACCACCTTTTGCACTTCCATCTAATTTTGTCAATACCACTCCACTCAGTTTTGCCGCCTCTGAGAAGACTTGTGCTTGACGTAAACCATTTTGACCTAAGGTAGCATCCAGCACTAGCAAGGATTCAACTGTGGCATCTGGGGCTTTTTTAGCGACAATTCGCCGAATTTTCGCTAATTCCTCCATTAGATTTTTCTTATTTTGTAATCGTCCTGCTGTATCCACCAACAGTAATTCGGTATTTCTAGATTGGGCAGCACTAATGCCATCAAACACAACAGCAGCTGGATCAGTATTCTTACCAGGATTAGCAATCACTTCAGTACCACTGCGCTCTCCCCAAACCTTAACTTGTTCCACTGCTGCAGCTCGAAAGGTATCTGCTGCTGCAATTAAGCAACGGTAGCCTGACTTCTGACCTAAGTTAGCGAGTTTACCAATAGTAGTAGTTTTGCCAGCACCATTGACTCCAGTCATCAGCCAGATATTCAAGGTATCGTTTTCTGGAGCAAAGGTCCGGCTGTAATTGTTACTGTAAGGTTGCTCTAGCAAATCTCTGATGATTTGTTTGAGATATGCGATCGCTTTTTCTGCTGGTAGAGACTCCTCCCGCAACCTAGCTTGTAGAGTATCAATAATATAGTCAGTGGCCTCAACTCCTACATCTGCTTGTAACAGCAGCGCCTCAATCTCCATTACCGCGTCTTGATTCAACGGGCCTTGACCCACAATCGCCTTTAGTTGGTTAATCAACCCACGACGAGTTTTGCCCAATCCCTGACGCAGTTGCTTGAGCCAGCTAATTTCCTCGATCGAGATATCCTCAGGACTTCTTCCCTGAGATGCCAACACCTCTGCTGACCACAAGAACCCATCATCAAAGGCCAGACCAAGCACATTTTGATCTATCTCTGCTTCCCCTTCATCCTCGATCACAGTTGCCACTTCGGGTTCCGGTTCAGGGGTTTCAATAGCTGTTTCCTTAAGACGTTCCAGTCGTGCTAGTCGGTTAGTGCTTGCTCGACTGGCCCAGCTTGGGCTAGAAGCGGGCGTTTCTTCCTCTGTTGTCTCAGTTGATGGAGCTATATCACTTGTCAAGGCATCTGACTCAGGGATTGGTTTATTCTCTACCGAGGTCATGGCTATAGATGAGTCATGATTAGACCTGACTGAATCCACTGAATCCGATGGTGTTGATACTACCTCCTCTACCATCTGATCAGAGGATTGCTCGGTTACTGATTCCACCGTTTCAGCAGTATCTACCGAAGCTTCACTAACCGTAGACTCTTCTAATTCAGATTCTGCTTGTGATTCTGATTCAACAGTTATCTGAGCTATCTCAGCTGTAACTGTCGTGTCAGTTTCCTCAGACCCTTCCGATGTTTCAGCCGCTGGAGATTCAGTCTCTTGTGATTCTTGAGGTTTTGCTGCCGTAGCCGTTGCTGCTGGCTGAGCGGTTGAATCATCTACTGGCTTACTGTCAGTAGTGTCTTCCTCTGGAGATTGATCTACTTGTTGCTTCTGAACATTTTTGTAGGCAGCTTTTGCCCAACTCAGGTAATCATCAGCTGCTGCCGAAGATGACTCTTCTTGGGACTTAGAATCAGCTTGGTCTATTGGTTGCTCTGTTGCCTTTTGTTCCGATTCTACTTGAGATGTATCAGAGTCCTTTTTCTTAGCAGACCCTGCGCTAGCATCAGACTTTCGGTGGAACCAATTAAAGACCATTACCCTTACTTGACTATGGCGTCAATTAACTATATATATTCAATATTTGATTTAGGATTTGAGTGCCTAGCCCTAGGCTAATCCCTAACCTTGAGTTCTCCACGGATTGAAATCGCGTGGATTCTAAGAGTCGTGTCGTTACGCGGGTTAAAACCGCGCTTGGCGCGCTTTCCAATGGCGAATCTGATTCGCCATTGGAAAGCGCCTCTCCACGACGCTCACAATACTAACTAGAAATGAATCTAGCCTGTACCGTTGTGGCAGACTCAAAACTGCCCTACCTCCCTCGGATTAACCAAAAAAAGTTAACCTGTGGATTTACTTTTAATTCACAATAGCTTTCGGAGTGGTTGTACCAAACAAATTAGGGCAATAAATCGCTACTTTTTGCTGCATTACTTACCTGTTCCATGGTCGTGGGATTCACCCCGTCTCCTCCTGGCCGGAATCTCACCGTACTAGCAAAAAATCAACGCAACCAACCTTGTTCCTTACTCGCATCTCTATTCTAACACGATAGCCGGGATTTATCCCGGTACGCTGGCCGTAGGCCACGCTACGGGAACGCTGTCCACTCAATAAATTAAGTGGCTAACTCTCGCTTGATGTTTATCTGTTTGTCTTAATTTTATCGATATTTGACTTAATATTATTAATTTTCTAATGTAGCCTTGCCTATTAGCCTAATTTTAGGCTATTCCCGATACTCCTCCTCTCTACGGTAGTGCTACACAAGTAGTGATTTTAGCTCCCGTTACCTTGACCAGACCCTAGCCAAATCACTACATCTTTACCACTACCCTCTCTACTCCCTACTCCCTACTCCCTACTCCCTACTCCCTACTCCCTACTCCCTCCTCTATTGTGTTATGGCTTGAGTTTTGATCAACTCATTGGCACGACGCAAAACACCATTAATAAAACGGTGTCCCTCCTCATCACTGTAGCGCTTAGCCAGTTCCACTGCTTCATTAATTGCGACTCGGTCTGGGATATCTAAAAACGCAATTTCCGCCACAGCCATGCGCAGAATATCCCGGTCAATACGAGGTAAGCGCTTCAGTTGCCAATCTTTAAGGGCTTGGTTCAACATCTGATCAATCTCAAGCTGTCTACGACTGACAGCTTTGAGAATTTCTAGGGTATAGCTACGGACTTCAGCGGTATTAGACAACTGGACAATTTCGGGAATCTCTACCGCACTTCCCAAGCGATTTATAGCTTTTTCAGTTAACTCAATTGCATCCGTTACCATTGCTCTAGCACTACGTACATCAGTAGCACGAGTTTCACTTTCAAGAATGCGATCGCTACCCCGTTTCAGTTCAGCCGCCGCCGTTTCTAAAGCCTCTTGAATTTCTCCAGTCAGGGTACGAACAGCCGCCAGCACCAGATTATTCAGTTGTTGTGTATCCAACCGCTCTGGTGAGTTGGGCATCTGAGAGATGCTCAAAAGAGCCAGTTCACGGGCAATTCTGCGAGGTTGCATTGTTTGTCCTTAGTTAATTTTGTCCTTTTACCCAAAACGATTAAGCGTCTTCTGTTGGCAAAACCTGCTGTATCATCTCAGGCAATGGTTCTTCCAATGGTTGCTTTTCAGGAGGCTGCTGTAGGTTAATTGGGATTCCCGGGTTATCTGGGCTAACAATTCCACCTGAGAGCAATACTTTAAAGGCATCTTCGATGGACATCGAAAGATTAATCACGTCCTGTTCAGGAACCATAGCATACCAGCCACTGGTGGGATTAGGAGTAGTAGGTATAAAAACGCTCAACATCGGGTGATTCATGTGGGATTGGAGTTGTGTACTGACAACACCGGTTACGAACGCGATCGCCCAGACTCCTTGGCGAGGATACTCTACCAAAATCACCCGGCTAAACTTAGTTTTAGAATCCTGAAAAAGGGTTTCCAAAATCTGTTTAAGGGTTTTGTATACTGAGCCAGCTAAGGGAATCGCCTGCAATAGTTTCTCACCCAAATCGAGCAACCACCGTCCAACAATGTTGCGTGCCATTAAGCCAATCAGCATAATAAATAGTAGTGGGACTGTCAGTCCCACTGCTAAATTTATCAGATTTACTAAGATGGGGTGGAGATTATCAAAAGGGTTAATTTGTTTGGGAATTCTAGTTAAAAAATTTATCACCCAGTTAGCGATTGTAATCGTCAACCAGATTGTGGTAGCCAGGGGAATTACCACTAGAATTCCTGCAATTAGGTCATTTTTTAGATCCTGCTTCAAGCCCTCGAACACAGAGCACAGATTCTCCTTTTAATAACTGAATAAAATTTTTTTTTACTAGCCACTTCAATTCCCTACTACTCTCCCAACTTTTTATGTAAGCATTCAGCTGTCAGCCGTGAGCTTTTAGCTCACGCTGGGCGAACAGCCGTCAGCTTATTTTATTGATCAGCCGTCAGCTTATTTTATTCAAAAGCTGTTCGGTGTAGAGTGCGCTATGGGCATAAACTGTTCCGGTAGCTTTGCTACAGGCCTTTTGGCTGATAGCACCTCAAGTAGCATCTCAAGTAGCGCATTAGCTTATAGCTGATAGCTGACCTTGTTATAGCCACTTTTTTTTCGAGTGGTTGAAAAAATGCCAAGGTGGATCTAGCCGTTATCGACTAGTATACCTCAGTTCGTTCTCATCAATTTACTCGCCTATGAAAAGGATACAGGATACAGAATTCAGTTGTGATCATAATAATTCAGCTATGTTAGTGGGACTAGACAGAACGATTGTTGGTTTTGAACGAGGATTTCAAGGTAAAAATTCCTTGACAATCAATTAGTCTGACTCGAAGCTCCTGACTTTATACTGCTCAATCGAAGCATAGTTGGTTATGTGGAAAGACACTAATTTTAAAGGAGGTGGAGTGGGAGGAAAGTGTGGTTGCTTTACCCCATGGGAAGCTATATCATAGGAATAACCTACGCTGCACCAATTAACTGATACCAATAGTCAACCTTGGTAATTGCGACCCATGGCTAACATTCTCCTTGTAAAGGGAAGTTTTAACAGTGGAATTACACCTGTTTTCCCTTTTCATTCTAGAGTTGGGAGATGGCTTTAGCTACTCCAAATCTGGTTTCTAGATACTGCCACAAAACGGTAGCCCGTTTGCATCAATCTAAAAGACCACTTCCTAAGTCTAGCGCTAGTTAATGCTGGACAAGATGATGGCCTTTGGCGCGTTATACCCATGACTAGATTTTATCGAGCACTAGCTATAGAGTTATTACTGGCATGAACTAAGATCAGACCAGCTTTTTCCCTTTGACCAGATCAATTGGTATTATTCTTTACATATTACCAGAGATTACATATTACCAGAGATAGATTAACAAAGATAGAGAATCGTAATTGACACTCTGCGGTGATTAGACGCGGGGATTGCTTAGAGGAGATAATCATGGATAGCATTACTGGTGGGCAACTACCAATTTCTCGGTAGTCCTCAAGGTAGTCATCAAGGCGGTGCTAATTGCCTCTACCATGTCCGGCAAAATGCCATTGAGTATAATTTTGTGTTTGGTAGCGTTGGCTTCCCCGAAGTTCTTGATTCCCTCACAACAACGGCTTTTGCTTGTAGAGGCACCGATTGGATTGACACTCCCCGTCCTGTTCGCGTAGCCTCTGGCACTGCCAGTAAGGAGCGGGGATTCTTGGCTCTACGACTCGTCGTGGCTCTTTCAAACCGGAGTCAGAAAAAGTAGAGGACAAATTTCCCCAAGCGTGATTGATCATAGATCTAGGTTTCGGTGTGCCGGAAACGCGCGCCTTATCAGAGCGATGCAGCGCGGTCTTGGGAAGGCAGCGCCGACCTGTGGGGGTTCCCCCCACTCGCGCTTTGCCGTGGTTTCCCCCACTCGCGCTTTGCATGAAGACAGGGTCGCCTTAATCAAAAGCGATGCAGCGCCTTCATGCGGGGGTTTCCCCCACTCGCGCTTTGCATCAAGAAAGGTTAAAACTTTTTACACAAGCGCCGACTAACTATAAAGGCGACCCTCTTGTTACGGTAACTTCTAACCCCACCGTACCTTTTTTATATGAATAGACAGAGGTGCGACCCGTGGCGAATTTAATTCTTAATAGGTCAAGGGCACCTTTATACTTTTTTATCTAAGTTTTTCATAGACGTTGTAGTGGTTAGACCAAATTACGCAATACGTATCTCATACATATTTTTTACGTTGTCTACTTATGATTAGATAGTACCTATCTGACTAGCTTGTTTATTGCTTATGCTTTTATTCTATCACATCCGACGGAAAAGCCGTCGTTCGCGTAGCGTGGCCAAAGGCCAACGAAGGATTTAAAGTTACCGTAAGAGAGGGTCGCCTTAATTATCAAGTTTTAACCTTTTTGCGCGAGACCGACCCACCTTAAAGGCGACCCTCTCGTTCGGCGCGCGTCTCTAGGGGCGCGATTACCCAAATCTTTTGGTAATAAATTATGGTAGCTACCTTTTGACCAAAACTTCCCTCTACCAGGAGTTTCACCTTTCCTTTAATGGTTGTTGCGTCTTCTGTATTTTAACCTAGATTCGCGCCAAAAGCTGGTTATTGCTGCTAGGTCAAAGTCCTCCCTGGTCATTAGATGCGGGGTTTCCTGCTACCCAGTTTTACTATGAAATGTTTGATTTATCGGTTAGTTAGCCAATTCAGTTAGTTAGCCAATGGTATAGTAATCTATTTGATTCTACCGTAATCTGAGCGAAATACTACTAGGATGATGATGAAGTGACCTGGGTAGCATCAGAGTCTTTTGAGACTGGGGAAGTTGAGGGCATGACATGGCTACTCGGAGGCGGAATGGGATGCTTAAGTTCCCAAACTTTGAGCAATATCAGATACTCATAAAATGCTTGTAAGGTACACCAGGTAAACCCGGCTTGACCATCCAAGAAGCCTCCGAGTAGGAAGTACATGTATAGAAAACGCAATACAGGTCGCCAGGGCAAGCGTAAGGACAAATTTTTCAGGGCACGGCGTCTTTCTACTTCCGAACGCCCAAAAAATAGGTCTCGCCACTCAACAGTTCCTTGCTCCAACTGGCGCAAGGTTTCGAGGGCTTCGTCGGTAGAGTAGCGATTGTGTTTATCAATCCAGCGGGTAAATCCCTTACTGTTGGTGTAGTGAGGATATGTTTCTTTTATGAAACCAGTCGGTCCATCACATACTTCCCGTTCCGTATGACCATAATCATCAAACCAAACCTTTTCCTTACGAAACAGCCGTAGTTGGTAACGGGGATACTGAGTAGAGTAGCGAATCCAGCGATTCATGAACATGACCCGCTCTGCAACGTAATAAGCCACATGCTCCTGTCGTTGTATTGCTCCCTGGCATTCGGAAAATAACTCAGGGGTCATGCGTTCATCAGCTTCAAGGATATAGACCCATTCGTACTTGGTGGGCACTTCCTTTAGCATCCAGGTGCGCTGACGTCCGTGACTTTCAAAGGCGTGCTGCACAACTCGCACCGGATACTGACTAGCAATTTCTACAGTGCGATCGCTACTGATTGAATCTACGATAATCACATCGTCCGAGAGTAGGGCTGACTCGATACAAGCAGCAATATCTAGGTCTTCGTTGTAGGTCAGGATATAGATAGAGAACATCTCAAGCGGATCATTATCAAAAATCTGGTCAGGGTTAAAAGTTTCCACCCTACTAAGCTTGCCCACGACGGGTTACTGGTGTACTTCCCAACCCTCGCAATCCGGTCCAGCCAATGGCAATATAGCCAATTGCTAGGAGTAAGCTACTCAGACCAGTTTTAATGCCCAGTTTGAAAGCTTCTGTGGTGGCTCGTTTCTCTAGTTGAAGTTTCTGACTACGGATTTGGTTAATATTCTGCTCTACTTCTTGATTGAGGACATCAGGGTTTTCCTTAATTGCCTGCAATTGTTGTCTAACTCTGTTAGCCTGAGCTTTGGCTTGCTCAAGCTGCTGTGCTGGAATCCTACCACTTTTAATGGCTGCGTCTAAATCGGCGAGTCTCTTTTCTACCTGGGCTATACCTTGAGGACTTTTGAGAAGTTCAGTGACTTGCTGAGTGCGGTTTTCCAGTTGAACTTCGGCGCTCTTAGCTCTTTGGTTAATTTGTTCTAGAGCCTGGGAACTTTGCAAACGAAGGTTATTGAGATGCAGGGGTACCATTAGCAGAAAGACCAACCCTAGAAAACTAGAGAGACACAGCACCCAAAATCGGAGATCTTGAACCGAAGATTTTGGCTCTGTAGTAGCGGTAGCAGCACTTTGAGCAATCCAATATCCAGCAAATAAAAACCCAATGCCGACCATAGGGATAATACCTCGGTCAACAACTTGGGTAGCAAAGTTCAACTGCCACTCTGGCTTTAACAGGTTAGCTCCCTGTGGGGGAATTGCCAAAATGATGTAATCCAAAAGGGAAGAAACGATCATTATCAGCCCGACAACCTTAAGAGTCAGAGCAGTAAACGAGGAATAAACAGAATTAGTATTCATGGGCTATGAAGCGCGATTATTAGATTAACGTGACATCCTCCCGACGCTGACCCTACGGCTACAGCCCGGGCTTCCCAACCTCACGATTGGATATTCCTGCCCCACGCCAGTTATCTAGGTCATCGACCCCCGACAGACCGACTTGACAGGCTGTTTCCATTCCCCAGAGTCCCTGGGCGACTATTGGCTCTAATCCATGATGCAAAACCATTTCTGCCGCAGCATGATCCCGATGGGTTCGATATCCACAATCAGGGCAATGATGCTCTCTAACTTCCAGTCCCTTGGGCACAGTGCCCAGGCACTTGGGGCAGGTCTGGCTAGTGCCGTTGGGGTTGACTTTGGCAAAGTATACCCCACGCTTCCAGCAGACCCATTCAGTCAAAGACAAGAATTGCCCAAAGGCAGCATCAACGCAATCTTTACGCAACATCCCTCTAGTGAGGCCTTTAGGGTTGAGGTCTTCTGCAAAGATGGTTTGGGCTTGCTCACAAAGCTGATGAGCCGTTTTCAGGTGAAAGTCTTTGCGACGATTGGCAATGCGATGGTGTATCCTCGCCACTTTAATTTGCGCCTTCTCCCAATTTTGAGAACGCTTTTGTTTTCTAGCCACTCTGCGTTGCAGCGATTTCAGCTTGCGTTGCATGGACTTAAAAAACTTAGGACGTTGCTGGAAGCTGCCATCGGAAGCGGTCAAGAATCTCTCCAATCCGAGATCAATTCCAATAGCACGACCGTGAAGCGGAGCATCCGGAACCGAAACATCAGATTCGATCGTGACAACCACATACCATTGTGTGCCTCGCACTTTAGACAAGACCCGAACTTGCTTGATCTTGAATCGATCAGGAATCGGTCGATGCAAGTTGATGGGAACCAAGCCAATCTTCGGCAACTTGATGGTGAAGCCGTTGAGAGGATTGTTCTTGAATTGAGGAAACACAAAGGACTTGAATTGACCCAACTTTTTGAATCGTGGGAATCCATACCCACGCTTTTGACATGAATCCCAGGTGTCGTGCAGTCTACGAATCGTAGTTTGCAGCACTTGAGAATGCACCTTGCTCAAGTGGGGGAATTGTTTCTTGGCCTTGGGCAAGTTATTTTGCTGGCGATGATAGGACGGAAAGGGTTTCACAGCCGCAATGATGTATTCCTTTTGTAGGGAGCACCTATCTGTCATGCACTTACGCGAAGCAATCCAGTCTTTGAGTTCGCGCAATGCATAGTTGTATATGCCTCTGCATATCTCAAGCCATTCCAGCAGTTCAGTCTGCTGAGTGGAGTCTGGATAGATTCGGTAGGTGTAGTTCATCCTCAGCATGACTCTAGTTTGCCATAAGCCAGAGCTAATGGTAAATGCTGGTCTTATCCCCATCGAGGGGATAAGACCTTTCAAGGGGAGTCCATGTATCCCGACGCTGATGCTACGCATACAGCGCGGGACTTATCGCTCCCCGAACCCCTCAAAAGTTAATCATCGACTTGGGGAATTTACTGAGTAATCCTTCCTAAACTTACTGGCTTACTAGTTTTTAGAGTAGTTTTTGGGGTACTCAGTAAAGTTGAAAAATAGAACAGCAGGAGAGCCAACCATGGCGCTTTGCCCATATTAACCTATGGCCATCGATAATCCTAACTCCAACATCCGTTGCTGGTGTTACGTTTTAGATGGGAAATCCCGCGCTCTACCTTTTAGGTGAGCGTTACGAGCCGCAGGCCATTAACCATTAACCATTAACCATTAACCATTAACCATTAACCACTAATCAAGGTGTTAGGATAATTTCTGGTATTCTTCCTGAATCAGGTAAAGCGATCGCACAATAGCTGATTAACGGTAGTCTTGTGGATGTAGTGTTCCTCGGCAGACAGGTTTTATGAACAAAGTGGTTGAAGTTGTACCGGATAAAGAAGCTTTGATTAGGCGAGCTGTTGATGTTGTCCTCAGTAAAATCGAAGGAGCAATCGAGGCTAACGGTCGTTGTACCATTGCCCTTGCTGGCGGTAGCACCCCAGCGCCTTTGTACGAAGCGATCGCTACCTTTGACCTTGCCTGGAATAACATTCATGTGTTTTGGGGTGATGAACGCTATGTTAGTCCCGATGACCCGGATAGTAATCAAAGGATGGCTCGTCTGGCCTGGTTAGACAAAGTCGATATACCAGAAGCTAACATTCACCCCATGCCCACCGACGGCTCTAGCCCTGCTGCTGACGCGGATAAACATCAAGCTCAACTGTATGAGTTTTTTGGCATACCAGTAGGAGAGTTTCCTGGCTTTGATGTAATTTTGTTAGGCATTGGTGATGATGGCCATACTGCTTCCCTATTCCCCCATACAGAGGCTCTGCAAGTAAAAGACCGACTCGTTACAGTTGGCAACAAAGATGGTCAACCACGAATCACCTTTACCTCCACCTTGATTAACCATGCCAACTGCGTTATGTTTCTGGTTGCTGGTGCTGGCAAAAGAGCAGCCTTAGCTGAAATATTTGCCCCCGAAGCTGATCCACAAACCTATCCAGCTCGGTTGATCCAGCCCCAAGGAGAACTTTGGTGGCTTCTAGATGAATCAGCAGGTCAAGATTTGAAACATTGACAAGTGCGGAAGTGTCAAGTGTGAACGATGAAGTGCGAAACAATTGTATCCGGTTACTGAGAAACTATTCTAGTTTTAGGGGATATATGTTATATTTTTATGGATTTTGATAATTCATTAGGGTGACTTGCCTGGTAGCCTTTTGTGTGGAAGCCTTTTGCCTTCGATGCTCCCACTCTAGCTAAAACCCGCACCAATCCCAGGTCTCCTCAGATAGGGGAGCGGTGGTTGGATGCGGGACAGGAATTAATTCCAATTTTAACCGAAAATAGCCCAAGTCTACTGTAGTCTAATCAGCGAGAAGGTTGCTGGATTAGATAGCAGCAAAAATAACCAAACAGTAACGTCAATCAAGTCTATTAAAAGTGGGGCAGTACGTTTTCCTGGCAAGAAAACGCGCCATGCATGAGGAAATCCAGTTATTGATAGTTCTATAACTAATAGTACCTCGTTCGCGCAGAGTCTCCAAAGGCTAAAGAAGTTCTGGTAGCCTTAAGAGGTGCATTAAGCCTACACTTGCCCGATCGGGAAGTGTATGATCGTCACATGATCTGAAACTAGATAATAGCTGTTAAAAATAATAAATTAAAGTTCTATGATTGTTTGCCCTAACTGCAATCACCAAAATCCGGAAGGGGCTACCCAATGTGAAGCCTGCTACACTCCCTTACCTTCCACTACCAGCTGTCCTAACTGTGGTGCAACAGTTCAGACTGACGCAAGCTTCTGTGGTCAGTGTGGATTTCACTTGAATGTGGGTGCCAATATGGAGAAAGGGGAGAAATCAGGGTCAAACTCTACCCCAGAGATACCCGACTTGGTATCCCCAGAACCACTTGTTGAACCTATACCGATGGCTATGAATACTCAAGTCCCCGATCCAGCATCCAATCCTATCAGTTCTGATGATGCTGAATCTACCACCGCTATGCCAGCTACGGTCGTTAATCCAGCCCTCAACTCAGAAGCATTTCAACCGCAGAATCTTGACTTAGAAACCCTGCCATTGCCGCTGCCTACTGTTGGGAATTTAGGGGTTTCTCAAGAAGAATCTAGCCAAAACGTAACCTCACCGTCAATACCAGAAGCTGACTTAGAGAACCCGCCACCCCCCTATGTACCGGATAGAGGTAGTGCCCAAACTCAGTTGCAGGTAATCTCAGCTCAACTGTTGCATATGCAAACCAATACAACAATTGAGTTACCGCAGCATATATCAGTGATTCATATGGGTAAGCCCAATGATAAAATTCCACCGGATATTGATGTCTCTGGTTTTCCTGACTCAGACATTGTCTCTCGCATTCACGCCGATATCAGAGTTGAGGGGGATACCTACTATATTGAAGATGTAGGCAGCTCCAATGGCACTTATGTCAACCACACGTCTCTAGCACCAGGCAATCGGCATCGACTAAGAACAGGCGATCGCATTAGCTTGGGGAAAGGTGATAAAGTGACATTTTTGTTCCAAAGTTCTTGAGTTTCCGGTGCTAGGTAGGTGTGACAGCTGGTTGTGCAAAATTGATCTCGGACAAAGCCCTGACCTAAAGATCTAGCTAGGTCAGGGCAGTTTACTATCGGGGCGGTTTACTAAAGGATGTTTCAAGAGAGGGCTTATAGTCAATTGCAGACCTTCCTTTTAAGTGATAGCCTTAGATTAACAATTCACCATGGTGGCACTCTCCTAGATTGCCCCTTCTAGTAAGGTCGTCTATAGTCATAGTGTTTACATTAAATTCTATATTAATATAGGTGTGCCTTAATTGGGGTGCATGTCAGTCCTTGTAAATCTAAGCAGATATGACTAACTCTGGCAGCCGTTTTGGCTGTATAAGCAAGGAAATCCCACGTCGTGTCGGTGGGGGATAGTTAACAGTATCAGGCCGTGAGGACAAAATCCTTGAAAGATGTGACACCGGCGATTACCCTAACCCTACTGCATCCTCTCCAGTCTGTGCCTGTTCAAAGTTGGCCCTTTGAAACAGAATCAGTGATTCGGATTGGCCGGTCAACCGATAATCAGGTTATTCTCTATAGCGCTGTAGTTTCCCGTCACCATGTAGAACTACGGCGAAATCCTAATGGTTGGGAAATTATCAGTTTAGGTGCCAATGGCACCTACATGGATGGCAAGCGGATTACCCAAATGCCGGTTATCGATGGGATGATTATTCGTCTAGCTAGTTCGGGTCCGAAAATTCAGATTCATGTTAATGGAGAAATGCCTTCAGCAAGGCTGAAGACAATTTTGGATAAGCGTACCTCTGAACGAAAGCGGAACATCAATTCATTCAATAATACGTTGATAAATGCCGAAAGCACCCAATCCGATCAAAGTGAGTCAACTGAAATGGAAGATTGAACTTTTATGGTAATTGATGCTAATTACTAATTGGTAAGTTGACTAAGATCAGCGCATACGAAGAAGAGTTAGATGTGTTCATCATTAAGATATTATTAGTTGGTTTACTGCAGCTACTACTGTGGGATTTCCTGTCTACTTTTGTTTACCATGTCCCTGAGCACGTTTTTGGCAAATTCCATGCCATAGTACACCATAGTAAGAATCGTAGCTTCATTCACTATGCTTTATTAACTAAGAACCCCCTGGTAATGCTTGATCGCGCACGCAGGTACCTTTCCTTATTTGATGTTTGTGCCTTGGTTCTGGCAGATTTCTCCTCTAGGAACTATCTTGGGACTAGTCTTGGGTGAGCTTCATCTTATTTGGAGGCATGTTTTTGTGATGGATTGGAAAACTCCCCATATCCTAGAGCGCCTTTGCAACTTATTGTGCATTACTACTCCAGAAAAGCATTGGCTTCATCATCAGGATGCAACAATTGCTTATGGGGAGATCTTCACATTTTACGACCAACCAGCACAAGCCTGGTATAGGTTTTTGATGTCAGTTAAGAAGAAATATAAGCTAAGTAGGGAGAAATTAACTTAGGATTCTGGCTATGGAAGATGGAAATTTTATGGTAATTGGTAATTGGTAATTGGTAATTGGTAATTGGTAATTGGTAATTCGTCATTAAAATAGAACTTACTCAAAACTAGACTCTAAACGCGCTTATTTAGTAGGAACCCAAGGCTTCCGTTCCTACTGGCTTAGCCAGCTTAATTTGATGCATTATTATTATCCTCTTCTTAGCATTTAACCTTTTTCCTATTACTTTATATTAGACCATTTTAAGCTGGCCATGGGACTAAAAGTAACGTTACTGCGGGAACGCTCCAATTCAAAAATAACGCTTTGAACCTGACAGTGGAGATCTTGTTATTGGGGGCTAGGGGTGACGCTAAGGCACAGCCCTTAGCTACCAACTGCTCATTGACCAACACACCATCTATCCATACATAGGCTAACCAGCGACTATAGCGGTCTTGTTCCTCTACATCGAGCTCTAACATAACCGATTGTTGATCACTAGTTTCACTAAGCATCTTCTGTAAACAGGTTTTGGCCTGATCTCCCCAAGGCTTTTGTTTCCAGCTTGGTGCCTCTATACCAATCATCCGGATTCGTGCCACTAATGGTGGATCTTGATTGGTGATCAAGACATCCACCGTGTGTCCACTGATCACCTGTTGCACTTGAGCACTAGTCTGGTTGGGGACATTGGTCAATTGGCAACCCCCGAGGAAGAGCAGAAAGCAACTCAGCAGGCTACCCGCTCTACTGTACCTCTGCTCCGCTAGTGTCCTAATCCTCATCCAGTGGCAGCCCAAACCGAACCTTGCCTTTAGCAAAATATCGACCGAACTGAAGTTCATACACTTCATCTTCATCCTGAGTCTCTACCTCTAGGTCTGACCGGGGATAACTCACACATAATAGAGCATAGCCTTGCTCCCGCAATTGTGGAGATAGTCCCATGGCTTCCGGTTGGTAGACTTTTCCTGCCAACACTCGCACTGCGCAAGTGGTACAGGCTCCATTGCGGCAGGCAAAGGGTAGCTCCACACCTTGGTTTTCGGCGGAATGCAAGATATAGCGGTCTGTTGGCACGTTTACCTTGTGCTTAGCACCAGTTTGGCGATTATGAATCTGAATGGTGTACGATTGAGTCATTGACTTCCTATATAATTTTCTGTATAATAAGAAATCGGGCGATGAGTTGAGAAAAATTCAAAGCTCCAACTGAATACTTTACCTGGAGAGGTGGCCGAGTGGTTGAAGGCGCAGCACTGGAAATGCTGTTTAGGGGTAACTCTAACGAGGGTTCGAATCCCTCCCTCTCCGTACCGATTCGATCAATACTATCAGCATTCAGCGGTCAGGATTCAGCGGTCAGAATTCAGCCGTCAGCCGTCAGCCGTCAGCCGTTGGCCTTTGCCTTTTCGTGTAGCGTGGCACAGGCTTTGGCCTTGGCCTTTGGCCACGCTACGCGAATGGCCACGCTGTGCGAACGAGCCTGGGAGCTAACCCATAAGCTGATAACTGATAGCTGAACGCGCACGCGTGCGCGTAGCGCTAATCGCTGTTCGCTGATAACTGAAGCTGACCGAAATACAAACCTGAAAGTCAATTAAGAGGGCTATTCCTTATCAAAAACTTTGGGTCTAAAACCCGGTCCTTCGTACGGCGGCTTTTTAGTTGTCACTCACAAGTTTCATTTGGTATAAGCTGGTTACAGGGTACAGGCTGAAAAACCGAGGCGCAACCGGGAGAAAGACCCGCCACTGCTCGACCTTAAAGTAGTAATGCCCGGAGGGTAGGGAAAGTCCTCCTTTCTTGATGCAATAGCGAGTGGGGGAAACCCCCAAGACCGCGCTGCATCGCTAAAAACCCAATCATCAATTAACAGTTGGTGTGTGAACCCAGCTGCATCACAGTTTGAAAATAAATGGTACGGCGGGGCACGCCGGAACCAAGTGAAACAGGGAAGCAACCGACTTCATAAGGCACTTCCCAATAAGTAGCTAAACGCCCAAGGAGATTAGCCCGCTGGGTCTTTTGTGAACTGACTAGAGTCTTGGTCTTGACGGGATTTTGGTTTAGATATTGCCCGATTTTTGGCGGCGTCAAAGATTAGGACACAAAGGTTTAAGGCCGATCGTAGATCTGGGAATCCCCGTCCTTCCAGGGCGGGGAGTGTCAAAAAATAATTAAGATCCCAATATAGAGCATCTAGCTGTAAGCCTGAAATGAAGCAGTTGATTCAAGGTCTGCATCGATTCCAGACCAATTACTTCGAGACCCACCGAGACCTATTTGAGTTACTGTCTCACGGGCAGCATCCCAGGGTACTATTCATTACCTGTTCAGATTCTCGGATTGACCCGAGTCTGATTACTCAAACTGAGCCTGGTGAAATGTTCATTATCCGCAATGCCGGGAATATCATACCGCCTTATGGAGCAAGTAATGGCGGTGAACCAGCAGCAGTAGAGTATGCTATCTATGCGTTAGGCATTAATGAAATTATAGTATGCGGTCACTATCGCTGTGGAGCGATGAAAGGTTTACTGAAAATCGACAAGCTAGAAGAGGACATGCCAGCCGTTTACCAATGGCTCAAGCATGCCGAAGCTACTCGCCGGATTATCAAAGAACACTATCAAGACTACGAAGGTGACGAACTCCTGAATGGGGCGGTGGAGGAAAACGTCCTTAACCAGCTACAAAATTTACGTACTTACCCAGTTATTCAATCTCGACTCAGAAGTGAGGAAATTCGGCTTCATGGCTGGGTCTATAAGATAGAAACGGGAGAGGTTCTGGAATATAGTCCACTGCAAAAGCAGTTTGTACCCCCTCAAACCCAGTTTTCAAGAGGAGCATGGATAACACCTCAGCAGCAAGCAAGAATTTATAAAGGTTCTCCCGAATAAACTCTAATCTAAGTGATAATAATAAGCGAAAAAAAAAGTAGATGCTACCCTGCTTAGAGGTGCTATAATCTAATTAGCATCATTTTTACTCTTAGCCTGTAGTAAACTGTTGTCAGTAAGTCGTAAACAGTTTACAGCCAACAGTTGAATCAGCTTCTTAGTTTACAACAACCTATTTGCAACA